>NZ_LSIX01000197.1:0-2633 GCF_001556475.1 Methylobacterium sp. CCH5-D2
CCCCTCACCCGCCGCCGCGTCCTGGCGACGGCCGCCGCCCTCACCCTCGCCCGGCCGGCGATCAGCCGCGCCGCCGACCGGCCCGCGCTCAGCCACGGGCTGCAATCGGGCGACGTCTCGGGCGACGGGGCGGTCGTCTGGGCCCGGGCCGACCGGCCGTCACGCGCCGTCATCGCGTGGGCGACGACCGAGAGCTTCCGGGACATCCGCGGCGGCGTCTTCGTCGACGCCCTCCCCGAGAGCGACCTCACCGTGAAGACGGCCCTGCAGGGGCTGCCCCCCGACCAGGACATCCACTACCGGGTCCGCCTGCAGAATCTGGCCGAGCCGACGATCCTGGGCGAGCCCATCACCGGCCGCTTCCGCAGCGCCCCGGCGCTGGCGCGGGACGTCAGCTTCTGCTGGTCGGGCGACACCGCGGGCCAGGGCTGGGGCATCGACGAATCCCGCGGCGGCATGACGATCTACGCCGCGATCGCCCGGAACCGTCCGGACTTCTTCCTGCATTCCGGCGACACGATCTACGCCGACGGGCCGATCCAGGCGGAGGTGCGGCTCCCCGACGGCGGCCTCTGGCGCAACCTTGTCACCGAGGAGAAGGCCAAGCCCGCCGAGACGCTCAGTGAGTTCCGCGGCGCCTACAAGTACAACCTCCTCGACCGCAACGTCCTCGCCATGAACCGCGAGATCCCGATCCTGGCGCAGTGGGACGACCACGAGGTCACCAACAACTGGTGGCCGGGCGAGCGGCTGACCCGGGCCGAGCACCGCCGCAAGGGCTACGCGGACGCCAACAGCCTCGTGCTGGCCGCCCGGGCCACCCGTGCCTTCCACGAGTACATGCCGATGCGCTTCGAGCCGGCCGAGCCGGGGCGCGTCTACCGCCGCGTCTCGTACGGGCCGCATCTCGACCTGTTCCTGCTCGACATGCGCAGCTACCGCGGCCCCAACGGCGCCAACGACGAGACCGAGCCGAGCGCCCGCACCCAGTTCCTCGGGCCCGCCCAGCTCGCCTGGCTGAAGCGGGCGCTGAAGGCCTCGCGCGCCACCTGGAAGGCGATCGCCGCCGACATGCCGCTCGGGCTCGTCGTCACGTACGACACCGATGCAAGATTCGGCTCGGAAGGCGTGGCGCAGGGCGACGGGCCGCCGCTCGGGCGGGAACTCGAGATCGCGGACCTGCTGCGCTTCATCCGCGACCAGGACATCCGCAACACGGTCTGGTTTACCGCGGACGTGCACTACACGGCGGCGCACCACTACGACCCGAGCCGGGCCCGCTTCCAAGAGTTCGCGCCGTTCTGGGAGTTCGTCTCGGGCCCGCTCCACGCCGGCACCTTCGGGCCGGCGGCGCTCGACGACACGTTCGGGCCGCAGCTGCGCTTCGTGAAGGCGCCGCCGGCCGGGCGCCAGAACCTCTCGCCGGCCGAGGGCTACCAGTTCTTCGGCCACGTCGCGATCGCGGGCGCCACCGGCCAGATGACCGTGACGCTGAAGGACGCCGCCGACACGGACCTGTGGCGGACGGTGCTCGACCCGGCGTGAGACGCGCCGATGGATCCCCTCTCCCCGCGCGCGGGGAGAGGGGAACCCCCGTATCCGCGCGGTCCACAGGAAGCGGTGTCAGGCCGCAGCCGGCCGCCCCCCGGCCGAGCGGCCCATCGCCACCAGCAGCCCCGAGATCGTCAAGAGATCGCAGGTCAGGCCGAAGGCCGAGCCGACCAGCAGGTTGTGGCCGGCCCAGGCCAGCGAGGCCCCGAGGAACAGGCGGCGCATGGCGCCGGCCTCCGTCTGCAGCCGGGCGCGGGTGGCGAGCAGCGCGCCGATGCCGGCGCAGGCCGAGGGCCAGCCGTTCCAGGTCGCGGCGGTCAGGCCGAGCACCGCCACGAAGCCGAGCCCGAAGAACGGCACGAACCAGGCCGGGCGCCGCGCCCGCCCGCCGAACCGGGCTGCGGCGAGGCTCTGCGCCACCGAGATCACGCACATCGCGGTGCCCGTATGGGCGCCGAGCCGCAGGAAGTGCAGCGCGAAGCTCGCCGCGCAGGCGGCGGAGGCGATGAGGATCGCCTCCCGGCGCGGCATCATCCCGGCCGCGAAGCCGAGGAGGAGGCCCAGCGCCCCGAAGATGTCGAGATGGCCCGAAACGGTCTCGGCCAGGGCGAGGACAGTGTCGCGAAGGACTTCATGCGACAGGACGACTTGGGACGACATGGTGGGCTCTTGCGGCGCCGGATCTGCACTGTGACGAGACCCGAGCCGCTAGGCCCGCATGGTAACCGGTTCGTTAACGGGGCCCGCGGCGACGGGCCGGTGTGGCGCCCGTGCCGCGCCCGGCCGTGCATTTGCCGGACACAATCGCCTAAACAGGGAACTGGCGCGTTCCTGGCGCACGCCCCCTTGAGCCCGACCCCCGAGGAAGCCGGCCCACCTTGCGTATCGACGACACCGCCCTTCCCGGCCCCGCCCCGATCGGGGCCGCGCCGGACCAGCCCCCCGCAATGCCTCGGGAAGCCGCGCTCGCCATGCCGGTGCAGGATCTGGCGCGCTTCGATGCCGCCACGGTCCGCCGCCCGGTGGGGCGGCACGCCGCGCCCTGGGGCGCCCGGATCCTCGTCTTCGGCGGGGCGCTGGCG
>NZ_LSIX01000002.1:0-718 GCF_001556475.1 Methylobacterium sp. CCH5-D2
TGACCTTCAACCCGGGCATCTCGCTCGCCGAGAGCAACCGGGTCGGGCTGATCGCCGAGAAGCTGCTCCTGGACATCCCGGGCGTGAAGGCGGTGGGCCGCCGGACCGGTCGGGCCGAACTCGACGAGCACGCCGAGGGCGTCCACTCCTCCGAGATCGACGTGGCGCTCGACGAAGGTACGAAGCGTCCGAAGGAGGCGCTGGTCGCCGACATCCGCGGGCGCCTCGCCGCCCTTCCGGTGGCGGTCAACGTCGGCCAGCCGATCTCGCACAGGCTCGACCACATGCTCTCGGGCGTGCGGGCCGAGATCGCGCTCAAGGTGTTCGGCGACGACCTCGACGCCCTGCGGCGGGTCGCGAACTCCCTGCGCGACCGCATGGCCTCGATCCCGGGTCTCGCGGACCTGCAAGTCGAGCGGCAGGTGCGCATCCCGCAGCTTGAGGTGCGCGTCGACTACACCCGGGCGGCCCTTTACGGCGTCCAGCCCGCGGCCGTCGTCGAGCAGATCAGCCGCCTCTCCAACGGTCGGGTGGTCTCGACGGTCGTCGACGGCGTGCGCCGCTTCGACGTGGTATTGCGCCTCGCCGAGAACCGCCGGACGACGACGGGGCTGGGCGACCTCCTCCTGGAGACGCCCTCGGGCTGGGTGCCGGCGCGCCAGGTCGCCGACATCCGCGAGACCGACGGGCCGAACCAGATCCTGCGCGAGAACGCCCG
>NZ_LSIX01000019.1:0-1211 GCF_001556475.1 Methylobacterium sp. CCH5-D2
CTCCCATGACCACCCGCCCGCCCCTGATCGCCCCCTCGATCCTCTCGGCCGACTTCGCGCGGCTCGGCGAGGAGACGCGGGCGGTGGCCGAGGCCGGGGGCGACTGGATCCACCTCGACGTGATGGACGGGCATTTCGTGCCCAACATCACCTTCGGGCCCCCCGTGGTGAAGGCCCTGCGGCCCCACACGGACAAGTTCTTCGACGTGCACCTGATGATCGCGCCGGCCGACCCCTACCTCGCGGCCTTCGCGGAGGCGGGCTCGGACGGGATCACGGTCCATGTCGAGGCGGGCCCCCACATCCACCGCTCGCTCCAGACCATCCGGGCGCTCGGCAAGCGCGCGGGCGTGGCGCTCAACCCCGGCACGCCGGCCGCGATGGTCGAGCCTCTGCTCGACATGGTCGATCTCGTGCTGGTGATGACGGTCAACCCGGGCTTCGGCGGCCAGAGCTTCCTGGGAAGCGCGCTCGAGACCGTGTCGCGGGTGCGCGCCATGAGTGCGGGCCGCGACATCCGCATCCAGGTCGATGGCGGCATCGACGCCAGGACCGTCGAGGCGGCGGCGCGGGCGGGGGCCGACGTGTTCGTGGCCGGCAACGCCGTGTTCAAGGACGGCCCCGCCGCCTACGCGGAGCGGATCGCCGCGATCCGGGCGGGCGCCGAGGCGGCCGGCGGCGGCCCGCTCGCATGCTGAGGGCGCTGATCTTCGACGTCGACGGCACGCTGGCCGAGACCGAGGACCTGCACCGGCAGGCCTTCAACCGCGCCTTCGCGGCGCTCGGCCTGCCCTGGGCGTGGTCGCCCGCGACCTACCGCGACCTGCTCGCGGTGATGGGCGGCAAGGAGCGGCTCGCCCACTTCATCGACACCGAGCACGCGGACGAGGCCGCCGCGCTCCACGCCCGCGCGCCCGAGATCCACGGGCTCAAGACCCGGCTCTACGGCGAGCTGGTGGCGGCCGGCGGCCTGGGTCTCCGGCCCGGCATCCGCCGGCTGATCGCGGAGGCGCGGGAGGCGGGCCTGCGGGTCGCCGTGGCGACCACGACGAGCCGGCCGAACGTCGATCGCCTGGTCGCGGTGAACTTCCCCGGCGGCGAGCAGCCCTTCGACGCCATCGCGGCGGGCGACGAGGCGGCCCGCAAGAAGCCCGCGCCCGACATATTCGCCCTGGCCCTGGAGCGCCTGGGCGTGGCGCCCGCCGAGGCGG
>NZ_LSIX01000198.1:0-14470 GCF_001556475.1 Methylobacterium sp. CCH5-D2
GCGCCCGCCACGTGCCGCCGACCGCGTAGAAGGTCCGGCCCTTGAGCGTCTCGAGCTGCGGGGCGGCCTTGCGCATGTGCTCGCGCACGAGCTTGGCCGCCTTCTTGAGCGAGCCGCCCGAGAGGTCCTGCAGGGCGAGGCCGCCGAGCGGCATCGTCACCCCCTGCCCCACCACGGCCCCGCGCACATCCACGAGTTCGAGCGAGCCGCCGCCGAGGTCGCCAACCACGCCGTCCGGCGCGTTGAAGCCCGAGATCACGCCGAGCGCCGACAACTCGGCCTCGCGCCGGCCGGACAGGAGCTGGATCTCGGCGCCGCAGGCGTTCCGCGCCGCCTCCAGGAAGTCGGGTCCGTTCTCGGCGTCGCGCGCGGCGGCTGTGGCCAGCACGTGCAGGCGCCTCACCCCCATCGTGTCGCAGAGTACCCGGAAGCGGGCGAGCGCGGAGAGCGCCCGCCGCACCGCCTCCTCGTTGAGCCGGCCGGTGGTGAGCACGTTGCGGCCCAGGCCGCACAGGACCTTCTCGTTGTAGATCGGGGTCGGCGCGCGGCCGAGCCGATCGTAGGCGACGAGGCGGACCGAGTTCGAGCCGATGTCGATGATCGCGACGGGGTCCAGCCGGTCGCCCGCCGCGTGGGAGGTGGCAGGATAGAGATCCAAATCCGCCGATCCTTGTCGCTCGCCCGCCCACCGGCGCGGCCCGGGGCCCCTAGCTAGAGGCAAAACGCGGCGCGTGGAACCGGAGGCGGGGCGCAGGGCGCGGTTTTCCCGCGTGGCGGAGGACATGCGGGCCACGACGGCCGCGACGGCCCGATAGCGTGGCGCGCCGTCTCCCGACGGTCTCTCCATGCTTCCGGGGCGCCGCTGGCGAACCCGAGATCCACGCATGCCGGAGCGGCAGGACGAGGCGCCCGGTGTCCATGGATCCCGGGTTCCGCTGGCGCGGCCCCGGGACGACGATGTGGCTTCTGGGAACCCGGGAGCGCGGCCCCGCCCTCGCTCCTCCCTTACGGCTTCTTCGGCTCCGCGGCCTCGGGCTTCGCCTCGCTCGGCGAGGGCGGGGCCGCGCTGGTCCGCTCGATCTTCGCGTCCTGGCGCAGCTTCAGGATCAGGTCCTGCTGCGCCTTGCGGATCAGGTGCTGGTCGATCTGCTCCTTCAACTCGTCGAAGGTCGGCAGCGGCTTCACGCGCTTCTCCTCGACCTTGATGACGTGCCAGCCGAACTGGGTCTTGATCGGGTCAGAGACCTGGCCGACCGGCAGCTTGAAGGCGGCGTCGGCGAATTCCTTCACCATGCGCTCCTTGGTGAACCAGCCGAGGTCGCCCCCTTCCGTCTTCGAGCCCGGATCCTTCGAGGCCTCGGCCGCGACCTTGCCGAAATCCTCGCCGCCCTTGATCCGCGCGGCGATCTTCTTCGCCTCGGCCTCGTTGTCGACGAGGATGTGGCGGGCGTGCACCTCCTCCTCGGGCTTCATCAGCTTGACGCTCTGGTCGTAGACCGCGCGCGCCGCCTCGGGCGTCGCGGCCTTCTTGGCCTCGCGCTCGAGGTACTCGTCGAGCAGGAGCTTGTCGCGGAAATAGGCGAGCTTGCGCTTGAAGTCCGCCGTGTCGGCGACCTTGGCGGCCTCGGCGGCCTGGGCGCCGACCTTCAGGTCCACGAGGTAGTCGACCAGCAGCCCCTGCTTCTGCGCCTCGTCCACGCCGGGCAGCGAGAGCGCCGGGTCGTCCGAGGCGACGGCGAGGTCGCCGCCGGTGATCGGCTGGCCGTTGACCTTGGCCACCACCGTGTCGGGCGCGATCGGCGCTGGGGCCGGCGTCTCCGCCGCCTTCGCCTCGGACGCCTTGGCCTCAGGCGCCTTGGCCTCGGACGCCTTGGATGCCGGGGCCTGGGCCGAGGCGAGCCCCGGCATCGCGAGGGCGAGCGCGAGGGCGCTGGCGCGCAGGAGATGGGTCGGCTTCGTCATGGCGTCGGAATTCCTCGGCGTGCGGCGGCCGCGCTTCCCGCGGGTGCGGGATCCTGAACGACCTTCTGAAAGGTTCGAGGCACGGCTTTCGGCGACACAGGTGGCTTGGCCGCGTGCCGAACGCAAGCGTCGCCGCAGATCAGTCCCTGCCCGGAACACCCGATCGTGAGGACGGCCCTCGAACGGTACCGGCCCGGGGGCCGGAGGCGCGGCCGGCGCGAAAGCACCCGCCTGTGGGCACCGCCTCTTTCAGGTGCGCGACCCGATGTTTACCTCTATAAGCCCGGCCAACTCAGCCAAGACCGGCCCGTGGCGGTACGCCGCCGACGGGCTCGCGCGTCCGTAGGTCCACGATGCTAGGCAATCTCGCCAAGAAGATTTTCGGCTCCTCGAACGACCGCCGCGTCAAGGGCTACCGCCCGCGCGTCGCGGCGATCAACGCGCTGGAGCCCGAGCTTCAGGCGCTCTCGGACGAGGCCCTGCGCGCGCGCACCGACATGCTGAAGGCGGAACTCGCCAACGGCAAGACCCTCGACGACATCCTGGTCCCGGCCTTCGCCACGGTGCGCGAGGCCGCCAAGCGCGTGCTCGGCCAGCGCCACTTCGACGTGCAGCTCATCGGCGGCATGGTGCTGCACGAGGGCGGCATTGCCGAGATGCGCACCGGCGAGGGCAAGACCCTGGTCGCCACGCTGCCCGTCTACCTGAACGCCCTCTCGGAGAAGGGCGTCCACGTCGTCACGGTGAACGACTATCTCGCCTCCCGCGACGCCGAGTGGATGGGCCGGGTCTACCGCTTCCTCGGGCTGACCGTCGGCACCATCGTGCACGGGCTCGACGACGAGCAGCGCAAGGCGAGCTACGCCTGCGACATCACGTACGGCACGAACAACGAGTACGGGTTCGATTATCTCCGCGACAACATGAAGTACGAGATGTCCCAGCTCGCGCAGCGGGGGCACAACTTCGCCATCGTGGACGAGGTCGACTCGATCCTGATCGACGAGGCGCGCACGCCGCTGATCATCTCCGGCCCCGTGGACGACCGCTCGGAGCTCTACGTCGCGGTCGACGCGATCATGCCCCAGCTCCAGAAGTCCTACTACGACCTCGACGAGAAGCAGCGCACCGTCTCGCTGACCGAGGAGGGCAACGAGTTCATCGAGGAAGCGCTCCGCGAGGCCGGGATCCTGAAGGAGGGCGACCTCTACGACGCCCACAACGTCAGCCTCGTCCACCACGTCAACCAGGCGCTCAGGGCCAACACCCTGTTCACGCGCGACAAGGACTACATCGTCCGCAACGACGAGGTGGTGATCATCGACGAGTTCACCGGTCGCATGATGCAGGGCCGGCGCTACTCGGAGGGGCTCCACCAGGCGCTCGAGGCCAAGGAGCGGGTGACGATCCAGCCCGAGAACCAGACGCTCGCCTCGATCACCTTCCAGAACTACTTCCGCCTCTACAAGAAGCTCGCCGGCATGACCGGCACCGCCTCGACCGAGGCCGACGAGTTCGCCGAGATCTACAAGCTCGAGGTGGTCGACATCCCGACCAACAAGGAGGTCGAGCGCGTCGACGAGGACGATCAGGTCTACCGCACCGTCGAGGAGAAGTACGAGGCGATCATCGAGGAGATCGACCGGGCCCATTCCCGGCTGCAGCCCGTGCTGGTCGGCACCGGCTCGATCGAGAAGTCCGAGTACCTCGCCGACCTGCTGCGCAAGCACGGCTACACGGCGCTCGACTATTCCGACCCGAACGCGCTCACCGACGTCTACGCCGCCGCCCGCGAGGGCCGCGTCACCAAGCGCTTCGCGGTGCTGAACGCCCGCTTCCACGAGCAGGAGGCCTACATCGTGGCCGAGGCCGGCGTGCCGGGCGCGATCACCATCGCCACCAACATGGCCGGCCGCGGCACCGACATCAAACTCGGCGGCAACGTCGAGATGCGGGTCGAGAAGGAGCTCGCGGGCGTCGCCGAGGGGCCGGAGCGCGACGCGGCCGTCGAGGCGATCAAGGCCGAGATCGCCGAGAACCGCGCCAAGGTGCTGGCCACCGGCGAGCCGGCCGACCCGGCCGCGGGCCGCAAGAAGGCCCTGCCCGGCGGCCTCTACATCATCGGCACCGAGCGCCACGAGTCGCGGCGCATCGACAATCAGCTGCGCGGGCGCTCCGGCCGCCAGGGCGACCCGGGCCGCTCGAAGTTCTACCTCTCGCTGCAGGACGACCTGATGCGGATCTTCGGGTCCGACCGCATGGACGGGATGCTGCAGAAGCTCGGTCTGGAGAAGGGCGAGGCGATCATCCATCCCTGGATCAACAAGGCGATCGAGAAGGCGCAGCAGAAGGTCGAGGCGCGCAACTTCGACATGCGCAAGAACGTGCTCAAGTACGACAACGTGATGAACGACCAGCGCAAGGTCGTCTTCGAGCAGCGCCGCGACTTCATGGGCCAGGAGAGCGTGCGCGAGACCGTCGACGACATGCGCCACGGCGTGATCGACGACCTCGTGGCCGCCCACATCCCCGAGAACGCCTACGCGGAGCAGTGGGACACGGCGGGTCTCGCCCAGCGCATCGCCGAGGTGCTGAACCTCGACGTGCCGGTGGAGGACTGGGCCAAGGAAGAGGGCATCGCCGACGAGGAGATCCGCGAGCGCCTGCGCAAGCTCGCCGACGAGTCCTACGCCGAGCGCGCCGAGAAGAACGGGTCTGAGGTCACTGCCTATATCGAGAAGCAGGTGCTGCTGCAGACCCTCGACCATCTCTGGCGCGAGCATCTCGTCACCCTCGACCACCTGCGGCAGGTGATCGGCTGGCGCGGTTTCGCCCAGCGCGACCCGCTGAACGAGTACAAGTCCGAGGCCTTCGATCTGTTCAACAGCCTCGTGACGAGCCTGCGGGAGCAGGTCACCGGCCAGCTCTCGCGGGTCGAGATCATGTTCCAGGAGCCGGACCAGGCGGGGGCTCAGCCCTTCCCGGGCGAGGCGCCGAGCCTGCCGCCGATGTTCGCCCAGCACCTCGACCCGGTCACCGGCGAGAACGAGTTCGGCCGGGGCTCCGGCAGCGACGGCGGCGCGGGCCCGGCCCTCGGCTACGCGGCGCAGGGGCTTTCGGCCGACGGCGCCGTGCTGGAGCGCGACCCCGCCGACCCGGCCACCTGGGGGCGCGTCGGCCGCAACGAGCCCTGCCCCTGCGGGTCGGGCAAGAAGTACAAGCACTGCCACGGCACCTATCAGGTCTGACCCGCGTGACGTCCCTCCCCCTCTGCGGGGGAGGGAGAGCGGCACGCGCCGCGCCCCATCGTTCATCGCAATCACGCCATGCCCGCCCTGTTCATCGCCGGTGCCGGCACCGAGATCGGCAAGACCTACGTCACCGCCGCCCTCACCCGGCGGCTGATCGCGGAGGGGCGCCGGGTCCGCACCCTGAAGCCGCTGGCGAGCGGCGTCCCGCCCCTCGACCATCCGGATTTCGCCGCGAGCGACACCGCCCGGCTGCTGGACGCCCAGGGGCTCGCGCCGACACCGGAGACCGTCGCGGCCTGCTCGCCCTGGCGCTACGTCGCCCCGCTCGCGCCCGATCAGGCGGCAGCATTGGAGGGCCGCGCCCTCGCGCTGCCCGACCTCGTCGGGTGGTGCCGGGCCGAGATGGCCCGCGCCGAGGACATCCTGATCATCGAGGGCGTCGGCGGCCTGATGAGCCCGGTCACGCCGGACGCAACCGGCCTCGACTGGCTCAAGGCCCTGGGGATCCCGGCGCTCCTCGTTTCCGGCAGCTATCTCGGCGCGATCAGCCACGCGCTCACCGCCTGCGAGACCCTGCGGCTCCACGCCGTTCCGCTGCGGGCGGTCGCGGTGAGCGAGAGCCCCGGCGCGCCGACGCCGCCGGAGACCGTGGCGGCCGCGATCCGCCCGCGCGTCGCCGCCCCCGTGCTCTGCCTGGGCCGGGACGCGCCCTGCCCCGACGAACTCGCGGACGTGGCGCGCGGGCCGCAGGTTTCTTATCCTTCGCGGCGCGATGGGACCGGGGAGCCCGGTCGCGCGTTGTAGCGCCCGACAGACCCGGGTCGGGTCGCGCCTGCCCGGAGCCGAACGTGAGCCAGAGCAAGGTCCGCGCAGGGAGCGAGGCCGGCGAAGAGCGCGGCCGGCTGAGGCCCGCCCTGCTGCTCGGCGCGCTCGGGGTCGTCTACGGCGATATCGGTACGAGCCCGCTCTACGCCTTCAAGGAGGCGGTGCGCGCCGCCAACCCGGGCGCGCACAGCGCCGACCCGGTCGCGGTCACGGGCGCCGTCTCGCTCATCCTCTGGGCCCTGGTCCTGATCGTCTCGATCAAGTACGCGGTGCTGATCCTGCGGGCCGACAATAACGGCGAGGGCGGCATCGTGGCGATGCTGGCGCTCCTCGGCGCCCGCCACGCCAAACCCGGCACCTGGCAGGCTCTCCTCCTCGTGGTCGGCCTCGTCGGCGCCGCGCTCCTCTACGGCGACGGCGCGATCACGCCCGCAATCTCGGTGCTCTCCGCGGTGGAGGGGCTGAAGGTCGACGCCCCCGCCCTCGGGCGCTTCGTGGTGCCGATCACGCTCGCGATCCTCGTCGCCCTGTTCCTCGTGCAGAGCAAGGGCGTCGCCTTCATTGGTCGGATGTTCGGCCCGGTGATGCTGGTCTGGTTCTGCGTGCTCGTCCTGCTCGGCCTCGGCGGGATCTGGCATCGACCCGAGATCCTCGCCGCCGCCAACCCCCTGAAGGCGGTGGAGTTCATGGGCCATGCCGGCTGGGGCGTGAGCTTCGCGATGCTGGGCGCGGCCTTCCTGGCGGTGACCGGCGGCGAGGCGATGTACGCCGATCTCGGCCATTTCGGCGCCGGGCCGATCCGGGTCTCGTGGTTCGCCCTCGTCCTGCCCGCGCTGGTCATCAACTATCTGGGCCAGGGCGCCGGGCTGCTGCTGGAGCCCGACGCCATCGAGAACCCGTTCTACCGCCTCGCCCCGGACTGGGCGCACTACCCGCTGATCGGGCTCGCGACGCTCGCCACCGTCATCGCCTCGCAGGCGATCATCTCAGGGGTCTTCTCGCTGACCCAGCAATCGATCCAGCTCGGCTTCCTGCCCGCCATGCGCATCGTCCAGACCGCGCCCGACGAGCGCGGGCAGATCTACGTGCCCGCGGTGAACTGGCTCCTCGCCGCCGCCACGCTGACGGCGGTCGTGGTGTTCGAGACCTCGGACGCGCTCGCCGGCGCCTACGGCATCGCGGTCTCGCTGCTGATGGCGATCACCACGGTGCTGGCCGCCCTCATCGCGCACAGATGGGGCTACGCGCTGCCCGCGATCCTGGCCGTCAACGGCTTCTTCCTCGTGATCGACCTGGTCTTCCTCGGCGCCAACAGCGTGAAGCTGTTCGAGGGTGGCTGGTTTCCGCTGGTGCTCGCCGGCTTCGTCGCCCTGATGATGCTGACCTGGCGGCGGGGCAACCATCTGATCGAGGAGGCGCGCGCCGCGATGCGCCAGCCGGAGGCCGCCTTCCTGGCGAACCTGCAGCACCGGGACGTCGTCCGCCTGCCCGGCACGGGCGCCTTCCTGTCGGCGGCGACCCACGGCATCCCGCTGCACCTGTCGCGCTTCGTCGAGCGCAGCCACGCGCTGCACCGGCGCGTCGTCATCGTCACGGCGCTCTACGAGGAGACGCCGACGGTGCCCGAGACCGAGCGCGCCCGCGCCACCCTGCTGGCGCCGGACTTCTACCGGCTGATCCTGCGCTACGGCTTCATGGAGGACGCCTCGATCCCCGAGGGCCTGCGCTGCGCCGTCGAGCACCGGCATCTGCCGGCCGCGATCCTCGACGACATGACGGTCTTCATCGGCCACGAGACGGTGATCCCGAAGAGCGACGACCGGGGCATGATGCCCTGGCGCGAGAACCTGTTCGCCTTCATGCAGCGCAACGCCGAACGCACCGGCGCCTATTTCTGCGTGCCGACCCGGCAGGTTGTGGAGGTGGGCACCGAGATCGAGATCTGAGGGCGTCCCTCGCCCTCGCCATCGGCCGCCCCAGTCGTTAGAAGCCCGCGTCTCTCGAGACTTGGGCATCCATGGATCCGACCACACGCGCCGACGCGCACCGGCTGCCGGTGCGGGTCTATTACGAGGACACCGATTTCTCGGGCTTCGTCTACCACGCGAGCTACCTGCGCTTCATGGAGCGCGGCCGCACCGAATTGCTGCGGGACCTGGCCGGCGACCAGTCCGACCTGCACCGGGACGCGGACGGCCTCGTCTTCGTGGTGCGCCGCATGGAGATCGACTACCTCAAGCCCGCCCGCATGGACGATGCGCTCACGATCGTCACCGCGACGCGGGAGCTGCGCGGCGCCTCGATGCACCTCTCCCAGGCCGTGATGCGGGGCGAGGAGGCGCTGGTGCGCGCCGAGGTGGTGGTGGCCTGCGTGCGCGGCGGACGGGCGATCCGCCTGCCCGAGCGCCTGCGGCAGAGGCTGACTCCGGCAACCAATCCTTAACCCTGCCAGGGCCTTAACTGAACCTCACGCATCCGGGCGACGCGGGCGGCCCCGGCACGGCCCTAACTTCGACACGTTCGGCGGCGATTGCCGTTGAAATCGTTCGACGATTTGGCCCGAGCGCGAGCCTTGCCCGCTTCGGTACGGGCGCTCTCCGGGGCACCGAGGAACAGGTCCATGAATCCAGCCGACGCCATGGCGGTCCACGCACCGGTCGCCGATATGAGCCTGCTCGGCCTGTTCCTGCAGGCCCACTTCGTCGTGAAGATCGTGATGGTGGGCCTGCTCAGCGCCTCGGTCTGGTGCTGGGCGATCATCGTCGACAAGACCCTGCTGTTCCGCCGCACCCGCGCCGAGATGGACTCCTTCGAGGACGCATTCTGGTCCGGCCGCTCGCTGGAGGAGCTGTTCCGCTCGTTCAACGACCGTCCGGCCACCGGCCTCGCCGCGGTGTTCGTCGCCGCCATGCGCGAGTGGAAGCGCTCCTTCGAGGGCTCGGGCCGTCAGATCCAGTCGCTCAGCCAGCGCATCGACAAGACGCTCGACGTCACCATCCAGCGCGAGGTGGAGCGGCTGGAATCCCGCCTCCTGTTCCTCGCCTCGATCGGCTCGGCCGGCCCCTATATCGGCCTGTTCGGCACGGTCTGGGGCATCATGACCGCCTTCACCTCGATCGCGGCCTCCAAGAACACCTCGCTCGCGGTCGTGGCACCGGGCATCGCCGAGGCGCTGTTCGCCACCGCGATCGGCCTGTTCGCGGCGATCCCCGCGGTGCTCGCCTACAACAAGCTCCAGGCCGAGGTGGCCAAGGCCCAGTCGCGGCTGGAGGGCTTCGCCGACGAGTTCTCGGCGATCCTCTCCCGCCAGATCGACGAGCGCCTCTCGCTCGCCGCCTGACCCGGAAGGAGCCGAACCCATGGGCATGGCAGCGGGCGGCAAGGCCGGCACGAGGCGGCGGCGCGGCGGGCGCCGCGGCGGCGCCATCAACGAGATCAACATGACGCCGTTCATCGACGTCGTGCTGGTGCTGCTGATCATCTTCATGGTGGCCGCGCCGATGATGACGGTCGGCGTGCCCCTCGACCTGCCGCAATCCAAGGCGGCCCCGCTCAACTCCGACACCAAGCCCATCACCCTGTCGATCCGCCAGACCGGCCAGGTCTTCCTCGGCGAGGACGAGCTCTCCGACGACACGATCGTGCCCAAGCTCACCGAGGCCTCGAAGTCCGGCACCGAGGAGCGGGTCTTCGTGCGCGGCGACAAGCGCGTCGATTACGGCCGCGTCGCCCAGGTGATGGCGATCGTCACCGGCGGGGGCTTCCGCAAGGTCGCCCTCGTCACCGAGCCCGACCAGCGATAACGGGGCGCCAGCGTGGCACTCAAGCTCGACCGCAGGGAACCGGGGGTCTGGATCTCGGTGGGCACCCATGTCGCCGTGGTGGCCGCCGCAATCATCGGCATCTCGGCCCCGGCGCTGCCGGAGGCCCAGGAGGGCGTGCCCGTCGAGGTGATCACCGAGAACCAGTTCTCGGAGCTGACCAAGGGCGAGCGCAACGCCGAGAAGCCGCTCTCCGACGCCAAGCCCCGTGCCGACCGGCAAGCGGAAAAGTTCGAGGAGCGCGAGCCCGAGAACGCCAAGGTCGATTCGCCGACCGCGCCCACCCGCACCGCCGACATGAAGGTCGCCAACGCCGACGCGATGGCGCTGCGCATGAGCGAGCCGGACCCCGCCGAGGAGCGGGCCAAGGCGGAGGCCAAGGCCGCGGAGGCCAAGGCCGCGGCGGAGAAGGCCGCGGCGGAGAAGGCCGCCGCCGAGAAGGCCGAGGCCGCCAAGGCCGCCAAGGCCGCCAAGGCTGCGGCCGCCGAGAAGGCCGCTGCCGAGAAGGCTGCCGCCGCCAAGGCCGAGGCGAAGGCGAAGGCCGAGGCCGCCAAGGCGGAAGCGGAGAAGCGCGAGGAACTCGCCAAGCTGATCGAGCGCGAGGAGGCGGAGGCCGCCGCCGAAGCGAAGGCCAAGGCCAAGGCGGATGCCGCCGCGAAGGCGAAGGCCGAGGCTGCTGCCAAGGCCAAGGCGGATGCCGCCGCGAAGGCCGAGGCCGAGCGCAAGGAGGCCGAGCACCAGAAGCAGATGGCCGAGAAGGCGGAGGCCGAGCGCGAGAAGGCGGAGGCCGCCGCCAAGGCCAAGGCGGAGGCCGCCGCGAAGGCCGAAGCCGCCGCCAAGGCCGCCAAGGCCAAGGCGATGGCGGATGCCAAGGCCAAGGCGGATGCCGAGGCCAAGGCCCGCAAGCAGGCCGAGATCGCCGACAAGTTCAACGCGGGCGACATCAAGTCCCTGCTCGCCTCGAAGTCGCCCTCGCAATCGACCGGTGCCACGGGCCGCGACGTGCAGCGCGTCGCCTCGCTCGGCGCGGCGACCGGGACGTCGCAGAAGCTCTCGCCCTCGATGCGCGACGCGCTCGTCGGCATGCTGCAGCAGCAGATCGAGCGTTGCTACTCGGCCCCGCCCGGCGCCTCGCAGGGCGTGATCCTGCCGGTGCTCGACATCCGCCTGAACCCGGACGGGACGCTGGGCAGCGAACCCCGGGTCATGCGCTCGGGCCAGAACGCGACCGACCAGTCGATCGCTTCGGCGGCGCTCCGCGCTGTGCGGCGCTGCGCGCCCTACAAGATCCCGGCCCAGTACGCGCCGTTCTACAACGACTGGAAAGCCATCAACGCGGAGTTCGAGTTCACGGCGACTTGACGCCCCGGCTCCCCCTGCACCGATCCAGCGACCGGACCTGACCAGCATGCATCTCGCTCACCCGCGACGCCGCACGGCGCCGCTCGCCACGCTCCTGGCCTTCCTCGCCCCTCTTCTGGCCCTCGCGCTGCTCGGGCTGCCGGCCCAGGCGCAGCTCCAGCTGCGCATCGGCGGGGGCGCCTTCCAGCCGCTGCCGATCGCGATCGCCGACTTCGCGGGCGACCCGAGCCTCGGCGGCCTCGTCTCCGGGGTGGTCGCGAACAACCTGCGGCGCTCCGGCTACTTCACGCCGCTCGACAAGGGGCGCTTTCCCGAGAACCCCGCCTTCGACGCGGCGCCGGCCTTCGACAAGTGGCGCGCCACCGGCGTGCAGGGCCTCGTGACGGGCCGCGTCTCGCGCGACGGCGGGGGGCGGCTGAAGGTCGAGTTCCGACTCTGGGACGTGACGTCGGGCCAGCAGATGACCGGCCAGCAATACGCTACCGATCCGGCCAACGCCCGCCGCACCGGCCACCTCATTTCCGACGCCGTGTATACGAAGATCACCGGCATCGGTCCGTGGTTCGACAGCCGCATCGCGTTCGTCGACGAGTCGGGCCCGAAGGAGAACCGCCGCAAGCGCCTGATGGTGATGGACCAGGACGGCGCCAACGTCCGCGCCATCACCACCGGCGAGAACGCCATCGTGGCGCCGCGCTACTCGCCCGCGACCCAGGACATCGCCTTCATGGCGCAGGCCACCGGCCACCAGCCGCGCGTGCAGGTGATCAACCTCGAGACCGGGACGCGGCAGGCGGTCGGCAACGTCGATTCGATGAGCGCGAGCCCGCGCTTCTCGCCGGACGGGCGCCGCCTCGTGATGAGCGTGCAGCAGGGCGGCAACGCCGACATCGTGACGATGGACCTCGCCTCGAAGGCGCAGCGCTCGATCACCAACGGCATGGCGATCGACACCTCGCCGACCTATTCGCCGGACGGCTCGCAGATCGTGTTCGAGTCCGACCGCGGCGGCTCGCAGCAGATCTACGTGATGGGTGCCGACGGCTCGAACCCGCGCCGCATCTCCTTCGGCGAGGGCTCGGCCTCGCAGCCGGCGTGGTCGCCGCGCGGCGACCTCATCGCCTTCACGCGCCAGCGCAAGGGCGGCTTCGCCATCTGCGTGATGAAGCCGGACGGTTCGGGCGAGCGGGTGCTCACGGAAGGCTTCCACAACGAGGGCCCGACCTTCGCGCCGAACGGCCAGTACGTGCTGTTCTTCCGCGATCCGGGCGGCCAGGGCGGCGGCAAGCTCTACATGGTCGACATCACCGGCAAGGTGGAGCAGCCCGTGCCGACCCCCTCCTACGCCTCCGATCCGACTTGGTCGCCGCTGCTCGCGGGGCGGTGAGGGGCGCTCACCAGTCCGGTTCCAGGCGGTCGTGCGCGCGCTCGGGCGCGTCGTCCGGGAGCAGCGACGGCGCCTCCCGGCGCAGGGCGGCGGGCAGCGCCCGCAAGGCCGGATCGTCGAAGCCGAGATGCGGCAGGTAGCGGGCGACGAGGGCCGCGACCAGTTCCGCCTGTGCCCGGTCGCGGCGTCGCTTGCCGGGATCGCGGTCGTCCCGCGACGACAGCCAAGCCTTGTGTAGGGCGAAGGCGCGGGGATCGGGCACCACCATCTCCGCCGGGTAGCCGCGCAGGTCTAGGACCGTCGCCGTCACCTTCGGGCTGTTCACGAGCCACGCGAGACCGGTGATCTCCGCCGCGACCAGATCGTCCGCCTCGGCGCCGATCCGCCGCGGCTCGCTCGGGCGGATCGGATCCTTCCCGGCCGGCGTGATCAGATCGACGATGTAGCCGTCCCGGTTCGCGGCGCGGAAGCCGCCCTTGCGCAGGATCTCGAACGAGTGATCGACCTTTTTGAGAAGGCCGACCACACCGTTCGCGGTCACCTCCGGTGCGACGAGTTTCAGGCTCGTCCGCGCGTCGTAGAGCAGGTCGATGTCGGCGGTCTCGAGCCGGGACTCGGCGATCTGAACGCCCGCCATCCGCTCGTAGACGAAGAGGGCGTTGGTGCCGACCGTCGCGACAATGGGCCGGGATAGGCCGGACTCGGCCAGCGCCCGCAGGATGCGCGCGGCGATGACCGGCATCCTGCCGAGTTGCTCGGCGCGGCTGACGGCCGCCATCCGGTCGAGCCGCCGCGCGAGGTCGGCGCTGCGCGCGCGGGCACGAGCTCGCCCCTCCGTGAAACGCGCGTGCAGCGCCTCCGTCTCCGCGCTTCGCGGACCGAGCGATTTCCAGGTGCCGGCCCGCGCGCGGTAGAGGTAGGATCCGCCGCTCACCGTCTTCCAGGCCATCGAACCGGCGAACCGGTCGCCGAGCTCGGCGCGCGCCTCTCGATACGCCTCGAACACCTGCTCGGTGTTGATGAGCTGGCGCACCTGATCGCCATCGAGTTCCCGGTAGCCCGGCGCTTCCGGATCCATGACGCCCCACCGTCATCAAAGTGAATCAAGGTGCTGATGTAACAGGGTTTATCCATAATCGGTACCGGTTTGGTCGCGAAATGGATAATGGGGTGGAGGCGGACCTCTCACCCCTCTTTCAGCAGCCGGTCTCGGTCGCGCAGGGCCGGGAACAGCCGGCCCCACGCCACCGCGATCAGCACCGTGATCGCGCCGCCCGCCACCACGGCCGGCACGGCGCCCAATGCCGCGGCCAGCAGGCCGGACTCGAACTCGCCGAGCTCGTTCGAGGCGCCGATGAAGACCGTGTTCACCGCCGCGACCCGGCCCCGCATGGCGTCCGGGGTCTCGCCCTGGACGAAGCTCTGGCGGACGTAGACGCTGATCATGTCGGCCGCGCCCGTCACGAACAGGCAGAGCATCGAGAGCGTGAGCGAGGTCGAGAGGCCGAACACCACGATGGCGAGGCCGAACACGGCGACCGCCCGGAGCATCCGGGCGCCCGCGTGGCGGCGCAGCGGACGGTAGGCGAGCCAGATCGCCATGGTGACGGCGCCCGCCGCCGGCATGCTGCGCAGGGCCCCGAGGCCGAGGGGCCCGACATGCAGCACCTCGGCGGCGAAGATCGGCAGGAGCGCGGTGGCGCCGCCGAACAGCACGGCGAAGAGGTCGAGGCTGATCGCGCCGAGCACCACGGGCTGCGAGCGGATATAGGCGAGCCCGGCCGAGAGCGTGGCCCAGCTGACCCGCGGCCGCTCACCCGAAGCCGCGGGCCGGAAGCGGATGGCAGCGACCAGAAGGGCGG
>NZ_LSIX01000199.1:0-11597 GCF_001556475.1 Methylobacterium sp. CCH5-D2
CCGTCGGCAGCACGATCGAGGCGCGCCCGGCCGCTGGCGCGACGAAGCTCTGCTGACCCGTGAAGGCGCGCGAGCCGTCCTGCGCGATGAACCCGGTGGTGTCTGGAGCCGGCCCGCGGATGTCGACTGCGTTCGCGATGTTCGGGACGAGGCCGCCAACGCCGACATAGAGGCCAGAGGCCGGAGGCGTGCCCTGCCCCCCTGTCCAGCCGGAGACCTGGAGGACGCGCCGCCCTCCATCGGTGGCGACCCCGAACTGCGGCGTCCAGCCGGCATTTCCCTGTGCGCCGATCGGACCGACGAGGTCGGGCCCGGGCACGTAGCCGGTCGGGCCGAGCAGATCGAGACGGGTTCCGACCCAGCGGTGCGGCACCCGCAGCGAGGTCAGGGCGCGGGAGACAAGGTCGATGAGGGCCTGCGCGCGCGAGGCCTGCTCGGCCGCCGTGCGGCTGGCGGCGTCCGCATTCGCGAGCGCGAGGGTAAGCTGCGAGAGCGCAGTCGAGACCGCGTCGGCCATAGGGCTACCACTCGATGACGATGAGGCCCGGCCCGCCCTTATTGGGCGCTACGGGAACGGTGCATACGATCTGGGTGCCGGGCGAGAGGCCGGAGATCTCCTTCAGGCAGAAGGCGCCGCCCCCGCTGCCGTAAACCGTGGCGCTGCCCTGGCCGGTGTTCGGCAGGACCCCGCCAGCGCCGCCGCCGGGCAAGCCGCCCGCTCCACCGGCGTCGAGCAGCGCCGAGCCGGCCGCTCCCGCTCCGCCGTTGCTGCTCCCGCGTGGGCCGCAGCCCAGGAAGTCGATGCTGTCGAGCCAGCCGCTGCCCCCAATCGGGCCGCCGAAGGAGCCGGGCAGGAACAGATTGCCGGGCGAGCCTCCATTGTAACCGGCGGCGGCCGCACCGTTGCGGTTGATGTCGCCGCCGGTTGCCACGCCACCCGCGCCCGGGCCGCTCGTCGTTCCGGCCTTGCCGCCGCCGGCCGTGAAGTAGGTGCCGAACTGGACGTCGCCGCCGTCGATACCGGCGTTGTTGTTGTTGTTGCCTCCGCCGACGCCCCAGGCCCGCACGCGGATCCTGTTGCAGCCGCTGGGCACGGTCCACGTACCCGTGGCGCTGATGAAGGCGATCTGGCCGGCCCCGTAGGGCCCCGTGTAGGGCCGCAGTGCAGTGGGCAGGCCCGGGCCGTTGTTGAGGCCGGGAAAGCCGGAGCCTGACGAGGCGGCGGTGCTCGACTGCAGGCGGGAGAGGATGCGGTTCATCGGCGTGCGCCTCAGCCCTGGAGTGCGAGGAGGTTGGCGGAGACGCCGACGGCGGACGCCTGGACGAAGACCTTCCAGCCGTCGCCCATCGGGATCGGCCAGCGCGCGAGCACGCCGTTCGGCTCGAGCGGCGCGTCCCACTCGACGTAGTCGGCGAGCGCAGGCGCGTTGACGCCGGCCTTGGTGATCGCGACGCGGACCGAGATCGCGGAGCCGGTGCGGTTGCAGAGGTTGAGCTGATGCGTGCCGGCCGTGACCGCCTGGCCGTTGGCGCTGTTCGCCGAGGCGGTCAGCTCGGTCAGAGTCGTCGCGGCGAGGTCGGCCGCGAACTTGTTGGCGACGAAGTTCGACATGCTGTCCTCAGAAGCTACCGATGTGGAGGAGGCGGCCGGGCGAGACCACGGCCTGGATCGCAGCGGCCACCCCGTGAGGGTGGGTCATCTTGGTCAGGAGCTGACCGTCGATCGTCTCTTGATCGGTGGCGAAGGGCGGGATCGCCTGGAAGACGAAGTCCTGCGTCGCGAAGGAGCCGGGCGAGGCGTTGATGAAGATGTTGGCCGTCTCCGAGACCACGATCACGGCCTGGATCGTCAGCTCGTCGAAGGCGCCCTCCGCGATCGTGAGCTTCTGGGTTTCAGGGGTTGAGCCGACGAAGAGAAGGAGGCCGTTCGCGTCGATTAGGCCGAACTCGCGGATCGTGAACCCGCCCGTGTTCTGGTCCACGATGCCGGTGACGGTGACTTGGTTGCCGGAGCGCACCGCGCTCTGGATCCCGAGAGTGGCGCGCGGGCCGTAAAGGGCGGTCTGCGTCTCCAGCGGCGTGATCGCCGCGCCGTTGCCATCGCCCACGACGAGCGAGGAGAGCGTGAGCGGGGCCGTGCCCGCGATGGCGGCCGCTATGGCAGCCTGACCCTGGAGGGTCGGGATCACGGAGAAGGCCATCGGCGTCCCGTCAGGTCGGAGAGGTGATGCGCAGGGTACGGCGCAGGAACAGGCCGCCGCCGACGAAGGTCAGGCTGGGCGGCGGCGTGAGCGTGAGGATCTTGAGCGCCTGGTAGATCGCGAGCCGGCGCCGGGTGGACGGCACGGCGCCGATGAAGGCGCTCCCGCTCGACCGCCGGGCGGGCCGCACCCGATCCAGCTTGGTGTGCGCGTTCTTGGCCGCGTTCGCGGTCGCCACGAGCCGGGAGAAATCTGCGGCGTACCAGGGCAGATCCGTGCCGAGGTCTACGGCAAGGTCGAAGGTGTAGGGTTGGCGGTACGAGGGCGCCTCGAACCACTCGACGATGGTGATCCCGAACTGGAAGGGGCGCAGCGCCAGGTCGAGGGCTGGGCGTGTGCCCTTGACCCGGTGATAGGCGAAGGATCCCGCGACTGCCTCGCGCCGCTGCGCAATCGACCACCCGGAGGAGTAGGCGTCGACCGAGCGCTCGGCGGCGAGGTGAGGCAGCCACGGCTCGGGGCAGGTCGCAGCGAGCCGCGCGGTCGGGATCAAGCCCACGGGATCGCGAGCGACGAGGTCGGCATCGACCGCGTCGATGGCGCGCTCCCAATCCGTCGCGCCCGGCGGGAGGAGCGAGACCGTCCAGATCGGCTCGAAGACGGCGCGCCACCACATCACACGATCTCGACCGTGAGGGAGACGTCGCCCAGGATGGCGATCTGGTTGTAGGCGACCGCAAGATCGGTTGGTGGCTGCGACACGACCACGTTGGGTATTGTCGGGAGCCCATCGGCGTTCGCGCAGGACAGCGCTGTCTCTAACCCTGAGAGCGTGCGCGCGACGCCCGAATATTGCTGCGACACCTCGTAGGCGGCGAGGTTGGCCCGCGCCTGTGCAAGCAGAGCATCGGCATCGGCGCCAGCCGGTATGTAGAGGGTCGCGGCCACGCCGTAGGTCAGCGGCTGGTTCGCCATCACCGAGACCTTGGCGCCGAGCGGGCGCACCGATTGTGCGTCGCGCGCGGTGCGGACGCGGACCGCGCCGGTCTCGTCGATGACGAAGAAGGCATCGAGGCGCCGCGCGACCGCGTCGAGGACGCCCGCCGAGGGCACGCCGCCGGGAAGGTTCGACTGTACGACGACGTAGACCTCGCCGGCGGGCACAAAGCCGTCCTCGGGACCATAGACGCCGACGCCGCGGACGAGGACGTTCGGATGCGCCTGACCCGCATGGTAGGCGTAAGCCCCCTTCGGCCCGGCCACCGAGAGGGCCTCCCAGGCGAGCAGGGCGGAGGAGCGCAGCGACTCGTCGTCCTCGTACCAGGCGGCGAGGATGCCGGCGGCCTCCATGTAAGGCTGCCACGTCCAGAGCGGCGGGACGTCGTCGGGCCGAACGTTCGGCTCCAGGACCAGCGTCGGATCCTCGGAGGCGATCGAACGGCGCACGGTCATGTAATCGGCCGCGCGCTGATCGAGCATCGGTCCCGTGGCCGACCCGAGGAAGGTCTGCGCCACGGCCTCGTCGATCATCTGGCGGCGTAGAACCGTGCGGTGCACGGCCACGCGGGTGACGCGCACCGCGGGATCGGAGTCCACATTCGCGACGTCGTAGGCGATGCCCGCCGCCGCCATCTCAGCGAGCAGCCTCGCCTTGGAGGTGTCGAGGAGCGTGTCGAAGGCCTGCGCCGCCAAGGCGGGAGGAGGTCCGAGCTTGAGCAGCGCCGGCGCAGCGAAGCGCGCCGTAACGGGCGTCGGGGTCAGAGCCATAGCCGCGTCTCCCCGCTCAGATCGGAAGCTCGTCGAAGAACAGGCTGCCGTCGCCGTTGACCCCGATGCCGATGAAGCGGAGTGCGGCTTCCTCGGTCAGGTCGCCGAGATGCCCGTTCGGGCGGTAGGCGACCTGCATGACGAAGCTCACCGTGCCGACGCGGACCTCCTCGTCGGACGGCGCGACCCTGACGCGGACGACGCGCAGGCGCGGTTCCCAGATCACGATCGACAGCGCAAAGACGGCGGACGCGAGCGCGAGCAGGTTGGGCGTGATCCGGCGGCCGAGAAGGCGGCGCAAGCCGCCCCCGAAGGTGCGCAACGTGATCATATCGCCGATCTCGGTCTCGAAGATCACGTCCACCGACTGCAGCGTGTGCTCCCAGCCGGTGAGGGGCTGTCCGGTGAAGCGGTTCAGGCCGTATGAGGTCACGGTGCTACCGGGCGCGGTCCGGCTTCTGCGCGGCCGGGGCGAGCGCGGACGCCTTTTCCTCGACCGGCGTAATCCGGCCCATGTCGCGCTCGTAGAGCGCCTCGGCCTCGGTCAGCTCGATCACGTCGCCGACCTTCGTGCCATGCGGGAAGGCGTCGAGGTTGGCGGTCTCACCAACCCGATAGCGGGTCTTCGTCATGGTGCTGCTCCTGCTCAGGGATCCGGCTGGCCGGTCTTGGCGGCGCCGCTCTGCACGCCGCTGTGGACGTGGCCCTTGCCGATGCTGCGGTCGTCGTGCTTGACCGCGCCGTCCTTAAAGGTGGTGCCGTCCTTGGTCAGCTCGACCGCCGCGCCCTCAGTCTTCTGGACGATGCCGTCCTTCGTGATCGTGTGGCTGACACCGTCCACCGTGTGGATGATGCCGTCCTTGCCGAACTTGTACGAAGTCTTGTCGCCCCAGGAATAGGTCACGCCGTCCTTGTTCGTGACCTTGCGGAACTTGTCGCCGTAGGTCTCGACGTGCTCGTCAAGCTTCTCGGACGGCTGCTTGTTCTGGTCGGAGAACCCACCCTTCGGCACGATGAAGCCCTGGCGCGGATCGCCGCCCGGGCAGATCGCGTAGACGATCTGGCCCTCGGGCATCGGCTGCCAGGTCTTGTGCGTGCCGCCCTGCTCCGGGTGCGGAAACCACGGGCTCGGGATCGGCTTGCCCTCGGCGTCGTTCCCGAAGTTGATCTGGTAGCCCTTCTGCGCGTCCGCCTTCTGGATCGTGCCGACCCGGACCGTGTTGGCCTGGACGTGCTTCACCTCCTGAAGCTCGTGGCTCAGGGCCTGCACCCAGCGGAGCAGCTCGTCGAAGTCGCTCACGGCGCGGCCTGGATGATGAGCGGCGACCGGCCGGCCATGTTGTAGGTGAAGCGCTGCGCGAGCGGCTCACCGACCTCGCGGAACAGCGGGCCGAGCCCGAGGGCGCGGTAGGAGCGGTTGGTCAGGCCGAGCTCGATCTGCGCTCGGTGCCAATCCGGGAGCAAGTCGCCGATGATCATGCTTCGGACCAGCCGGACGTCGTCGGCCAAGCGCTCGTCGGCCGCCATCATCTCGAGCAGGGTCGCGAACGGGCCCTCCGGCTCGGTGCCGAACTCGGGCTCCGGGATCGTGCCGCACTCGAACACGTACTGCCGGGCGGCGTAGCGCACGCCCTGCTCGGTGTTGGCGCCGCGGGTGACCGCGCCCTCCTTGGGCCAGCACGCGAACTCCTTCAGCAGGTCCGACCAGGGGCCGCCTACTGCGATCTCACGCCAGATCTGGCGGCCGATCATGTTGAGCGAGGTCTCCAGGCCCTCGTCGGTGTGCGGGATATCGAGGCGCAGGGCCGTGCCGCCGCCCTGCTCGGCCGGCACCTCGACCTGCGTCAGGCCGCCGACGGCGACCTCAACCACCACGTTGATGGTGCGGTCCGCGTCGAGCAGCTCCCAGCGCTTGCTCGGGAAGCTGATCTTCTCGTCGTCGGTGGAGACGACGAGGAACGGCTTCACGCCGGGCTTGATCATCTCGGCGATCGGCTGGACCGCGGAGTCGTAGACCCGCCCCTCGGCGAGGGTGCGGTCGACAAGGGCGGCGCCGAGACAGGTACGGATAGCGTAGGCGACGATGCTCACTTGGGCGCCCCGCTCGTTAGCTCCAGCGAGGCCTCGCCGCTGTCGCGAAGGCCGGCTCGCACGATGGTGAAGGTCGGCGTGTCGGTGCGGTCGAGCAGCACCACGCGATCATTCGCCTGCAGCGCGTAGCCGAGCTTCACGAGCTCGCCCGGCGAGATCCGCATGGTGTGGGCGGTGGTGGCGATCCGCGTCATGCTCTGGAACTTCGAGCCCTCGCGGTTGCCCTCCAGTTCGCCCGTGACCGGCTTGGCCCGGTAGCGCCCGACGATCTCCCGGACCTCCCGGATCGGGTCTGCGCCGCCCTTGCCGCGCCAGCCTGCGGAGGCCTGCGGCAGAATGCGGACGCGCTCGCCCCGGAAGCTGTCGAGGGCGGCTTGCCGCGCTTCAGCCAGTCCCGAGGCGAGTGTCATCAGGCGGCCGAGCTCCGCAGAGCCGCGATCACCTCGTCCTTGTTCTTGGCCTTCGACACGTCGATGCCGCGCTCGGCTGCGAGCTTGTCGAGCTCGGCGCGAGTCATCGCGTCGAGATCCGGCTCGTCGCCGACCGGCGGCTCCCCGGGCAGCGCTCGCGGATCTCCCGGAACGGCATGGCCGGAGGCGAGCGCGGCCTTGCCGTGCTCCTCCGGCAGCTCGCCGATCCAGCCGCGCGGCGCGGTGATCTTCTCGCCCCGCTCGTTGCGGTACTCGAAGGCCTTCTTGATGCGCACGTACATGCCGGCCTCCCTCAGGTGCGGGTGAGCTTCACGATCACGTCCGGGCGCAGACAGATCGGGAGCACGTTGGACTCGGTGTGGATCTCCTGACCCTTGCCGTGCGGCAGCAGGTCGGTGGAGACGAACACCTTGGTGGAGGGGGCGATGTTCGCCTCCTGGATGCTGTCCGGCGGCGCCACGTAGCGCTTGAACAGCGGGGTACCGAGCGGGATCGCGATGGCGTCGTTCTCGCCGACGGCTTCGCGGGTGACGAAGGTGCCGTCCGCCTGCCGGTAGCGGAAATCTTCGTCGATGCGCTCGATGGTCAGGCCGGCGAAGACGAAGCTGTCGGCGACATCGTCGCGGGCCGGGTTCGGCGTCGGGCCGGCGTAGGCCTTCAGCGCCTCCCGCACGCTGGTATGGCCGACGTAGCGGTCGAAGAACTCGCTACCGGCCAGCACGCGCACGCCGCTCGCCGGCTGGCCGCGCAGGGCCTTCCGGATGATCGACTTCAGCGCGCGGTTCTTAGCGGCCACGTCGGTCGCGGTGTTGTCGAGGTCGAAGTCGACGACGCTCTGCGTAATGTCGAAGGTCTCGAACAGGTCGCAGAGCACTCGGCCGGACGCATCGACCACCAGGCCGTTCAGGGCGCCCCAGTCGAGGTGGTGGTGCGTGGCGTCGTGCTTCGCCCGGATCGCCTCCAGCTTCCCGTTGTAGACGTTGGCCAGCGTCTGCAGGACGTAGCCGTTGCCGTAGACGAGCAGGTTCTGCAGGTCGGACGGCGTGATGGCGTCGTCGAGCGGGAAGTGCGGGATCCGGACCAGGGCTTCCTGGCGATCGATGCCCATGTTCTTGTTGCCGGGTCCGCCGCGCTCGCGGGCCGGGATGATCGTGATTTCGCCCTCCTCGATCGCGATGCGGGCGTAGGTCGTGTTGATCGGCGTATCGGTGAAGATCCCGAGCTGCGCCGGACGACCGGTCGCGTACTGCGGGATGTTGATGCTCTCGGTCAGCCGGTCGTCGGCGAACTCGGGCGCGTTGAGAAGATCGAGCGGCGTGGCCATCGGTCAGACCCCCATGCGGGCGACGACGCCCTTGGCTTCGAGAGCGGCCAGGGCGGCCGCCTGCTGGGTTGCGTTGATGCCGGCAGGCCACTCCAGGGCCTGGAGCACCACTTCGGCGTGGCGGGCGAGGATGACGACGCGCTGGTCGGCGCTGGTCGCATCGACGTTCTCGAGGAGGACCGCGGCGGCGGTCTGCGATCCGTCGCTCGCGGCCGGCGCGAGCGGGACGAGCTTGCTGGACGCGGCGATGCGGCCCAGCACCCGGCCGGGCCGAAGGATGCCGGAGCCGCTGGCGAGAATGCCTTCGTCGCGGCTGATGCGACCCCGACCCTCGTTCTTCACGACGTCGGCATCGGTCTTATAGGAGAGAGACTTCAGAGCCATCGAACGATCCTCCTCAGGCCTTGACGCCGTGGCGGCGCTTCATGTCGGCGACGAGATCGACGGGCTGGGTCGCCCCCCGGCCCGCGTCGCCAGCGGCGGGCTTGTGGGACGAGATCGAGGTCTTCTCGTCGTTCGCGACGAGCTTCTCGAAGAGCGCGGCGCGGGCTTGCTCGACGGTCTTGCCCCCGGCGATCAGCTCGGCGCCGAGCTCGGCCGAGATCGACGAGTCCCGGCGGCGCGCCAGCGCGACGAGGTCGTTGATCTGCTCGGCCGCGCCAATGCGCTCTTTGGCCTGAGCCACGGTCACGCCCTCGGCGAGGAGCGAGGCCGCCATGCTCGGCACGCCGCCCTCGACACAGAGCTTGGCGATCTCGGAGGCGTCGGCGCGGGACACGGTCGTGCCCTGGCCGCGATCGGCCTCCGCCTCGGCGGCGGTGATCCGCGCGTCGAGGTCGGTCACCTCCCGCGAAGAAGCGTCGAAGTCGCGCTGCTCGTCGTCGGTCATGGAGCGGCCGCGCGCGGCGGTCGCCAGTTCGTTCATGCGTGCGGAAGCCCTCGCGCGATCGCGACGAAGGCCAGCGAGATCGCCAGGCATTCCTGTCTCCGTTTTTCTGGCAGGGAGGGGCGCGGGTGACGCCCGGTACCGGCCGAAGCCGGGATCTGCTTGCGGCTACGGCCTCACGGCCCGCGCGACGCGCTCGTTGGCGGCGGTCTGGGCGAGGTCTCGGAAGCTGCGTTCGTAGGTCTGGACGCGGTCAGCCATGCCGGCGGCCACCGCGTCGGCGCCAACCTTCACGCCGCCGGCGCCGAAGTCGGTGCGCACCCGGGCTGGCGTGGTCTTCCGGCCGCGAGCCACGTCGGCGATGAACTGGCTCTCGATGCTGTCCAGCAGCGAACGGATCTCGGCCGCGCCCTCCTCGGACTGCGGATCGGGCCGCTTGTTCGGCGCACTGGACGAGACGATCTCGATGGCGAGGCTGCCGGAGGCGTCCGGCTCGACCTGCTTCGAGATCGCCGCTACCACGCCAATCGAGCCGACGATGCCGGTCTTCTCCACGACAAGCTCGCCCGCGGCCGACGCGAGCCAGTACGCGGCCGAGGCGCAGCTGCCGGTGACGTGGGCCAGTACCCGCTTTTTGCCACGCATGGCGTAGATCTGATCGGCCAGCGCGTTGATGCCGGTGGGCGAGCCGCCGGGCGAATCCACCATCAGCAGCACCGCGCCGACGTCGGCGCTGTCACGGGCGAGCTGCAGGTCTCGTCCGAGCATGGCGGCCGAGGTGCCGGTGCCGGACATCTCCGTCATCAGGTTGGCACGCGGGAAGATCGGGCCGACCACGGGCACGATGGCAACGCCCTCGCGGGTGAGCATGGCGTAGCGGGCGCCGTCGAGGCGCTGCGCGGTCGGCCCGGCCGCGGCCTGCAGATCGAGGCGGAACCAGTCTTCGCCCTCCGCCGAGCGCCGGGACGCGCGCCCGTCGCGATCGAGGGCGGCGAGCGAGGCCATGAACTGCAGGTAGTCCGGTCGGATGGCCCAGGGCTCGGCCGTTAGGGCGCGCAGAGCTGCGGTCATTCATCGTCTCCGGGCGGTGACGGCTCCGGCGGCTCGGCGGGGGCGCCGGGCGGCGGGCGGATCCCGAGTTCGTCGGCGCGGTCCTGGCCCTCCTTGCGGCGGGCATCGACCTCCTCGGGATCCTCGCCACGCGCCTCAATGACGTCGTCGCGCGAGGTGACACCCATGGCGATGTCGAGTTCGTCGGCCTTGCGGTCCTTCAGCGGATCGACCCAATCCCACTTCGGGGGCTGCCACTTCACGGTCGACAGGGCGGCCCGCTCGCGGGTGAAGCGCGTGGGTCCGAGGCCGGGGATCGAACCGGCCAGCGCGGCGGTCTCGATCCAGCGCGCCCAGATCGGGCGGCACATCTGGAAGACGAGGCACTGGTGCTGGAACTGCGAGACCCGGCGCTTGTGCTGCAGTTCGATCCCGCGCTGAGACGAGAAGTTTCCCTTCGAGGGATCCTCGGTCAGGGCGATGTAGGGGACGCCGCAGGCCGCCGCGATCGCGAGCAGGTTGCGGTACATGAAGGCTTCGTAGGAGCCGCCGACGTCGGCCGGGCTCGAGTTCTTGAAGTCCTCGCCCGGATTGAGGACTTGCAGGGTACCGGGTTCGAGATCGGCCAGCGCCGTCTCGATGTCTGGGGCTGTCAGGGGGCCCGTGTCGAGCAGGTCCAGCACATCCTCGCGGATCGCGACCGGGGGCGCCTCGCCGATAGCCGCCTTGGTGATGAAGCCGGCGAACATCGCCGCGGTGCGCTTCCGGTCGAGCTCGGCGTCGTCGTAGCTGTCGAGGAGGTACAGCCGCACCATCGCGGGGGTGAGCTGCGACTGACCACGGATCTGGCCCGCCTCCAGGGGGCGGTAGATGTGGAGCACCTCGGACGCCGGCACGACGGTGCGCTCGATGGCGCCGATGCCGCCACCGATCTCGGCCTCACCGGGGCGGCGCTTCAGGAAGTGATAGGCGACGCGGCGGCCGATGCGGTCGAACTCGATGCCGTGCCGTACCTCGTTGCCGACCTGGGACTGGATCACCCCGTAGGAGAGCGGCAGCTGCTCGCTCTCAATGACCTGTAACTGGAGCGGCACGCTCAGGCCGTCCTCGGGCCGCCGCGTGCGGAAGCGGATGAAGACCTCGCCCGAGACGAAGAGCGAGCGCGCGACGAGGGCCTGCAGGCCATAGAGATCGGTCAGGCCGTCCGCGTCGCACTCGTCGGTCCAGCGCAGCCACGCATCCTTCAGCGCGGTCTTGAGGTCCTTGTCGGCCAGTACCGGCGAGGGCGTGATCCCGTCGCCAACCGCTGCGGCGACGAAGGCCTCGGTCGCGGCCGAGGCGTAGGGGTTGTCCCGGACGAGCTGACGGGCGCGGGCGCGCAGGACCTCGCCGCCGCGCGCCTGCAACGCGTTGATCGTCGCCCGCTCAGCCGTCCAGCCCGCGAGGCGCCGCGAGGCGCGCGACGCCTCGTAGCCGAGCCCGGGGGCGAAGGTGGCCGAGGTGGTCTCCTGGGCGGGAGCGCCGAACAGGCGGGACAGGAAGCCCACGCGCTCAGTACCCCTTCGACGCGACGACGCGGATCGAACGCACCCGGTTGGCGCGCGGGACCGCGCCGTCCATCACGTCGACCTTGGCCTGCAACTCGGCGCGCTCGCGGCGCATCTGGCCGAGATCCCACTTCGCCTGCTCGTCCTCCTCGCGCGACTCGGTGAGGCCGGTGGCGAGGTGGCGGTCGATCTTCGCAATCCGCGCGACGATCTCACCCCGGATCTCCTCCGGGGTCTGTACGGGTTCGGCCATGCTCAGCGTCCCATGTAGGAGGAGCGGCGGACCGCGCGGGCGGGTGG
>NZ_LSIX01000200.1:0-3360 GCF_001556475.1 Methylobacterium sp. CCH5-D2
CCCCTCACCCCAACCCTCTCCCTATGGGAGAGGGGGCATGGCGCGGTTCACCTCATGCGGCCGGACCGATCGACCGGAAACGGTATGAGGCATCCTCAGCCCTCGTAGGCCGGCACGGCGCGCTGGTCCGGAAGCGGCACCTCCATGTGGAAGTGCAGCCCCCCCGGCTCGTAGGCGAACGCGATCTCGGCGCCGCACTGGACCTTCAGCACCCGTTGAAGCAGCGTCGAGCCGAACCCCCTCCGGGTGGGTTCCTCGACCGGCGGACCGCCGCTCTCGCGCCAGTCGAGCAGCAGGTCCCGCCCGCCTCCGGTGCGCCGCACCTCCCAGCGCACCGCGACGCGCCCCTCCGGCAGCGAGAGCGCGCCGTGCTTGGCCGCGTTGGTGGTGAGCTCGTGGATCGCCATGCCGGTCGGCACCGCGAGGTCGCCGATCAGCTCGACGGACGGCCCGTCGAGGTGGATGCGCCCGCCTCCCTCATCGTCGTAGGGGCCGAGCTCGTTGACCAGCATCTCCCTCAGGGAGGCCTGCTGCCAGTAGTCGTCGGTGAGCAGGTTGTGGGTCTTGGCAAGCGAGATGATGCGCGCCGAGAAGGCGTTGTAGAAGGTGTCCACGCTGGTGGCCGCCCGCGCCGAGGCGCCGAGCAGCCCCTGGACGGTCGCCAGCGTGTTCTTCACCCGGTGGTGCAGCTCGCGGATCAGCAGGGCCTGCCGCTCGGCGGTGCGCTCGCGCTCCTCCAGATGCGCCCGCGCCTCGTGCTGGCGGCGGCGGGCCCGGCCCGCGAACCGGGCGGCCATCACGAGCGTGGCGGGGTGGAAGGGCCGCTCCACCGAGCTGACGTTGCCCAGGGCCTCGGCGAGCCGCCGGTCGGGCTCGCCCCGGCGCAGCGTCAGCAGGATGAAGGGGAAGTCCGACCAGGGCGGCTGGCGTGCCACCCAGTCGGCCAGGGTCTGGCGGTTGGCCATCAGCAGGGCCTCCTCGGTGACGACGGCGCAGGTGGCGCCGTCGAGCGCCTCGACCAGCTCCGGCAGGCCGGCGCAGATCCGGGTCGGGATCCCCGCCTCGGCCAGGATGGAGGCGGCGACCTCCGCGTCGCGCCCGTGGGGCGCCAGGATCAGGACCGGCAGGGCGGAATCAGGCATCGGCGTCGCGGTCGGGCAGGAGCGTGTCCGCCTCGCCGTCGAAGGTCGGCACACCGGTCATGATTCCGCGGAACCGCCGCAGGGGCTCGCCGACAGCGATGCCGCGGGTATCGATCCGCAGCTCGCGGATCGTCGACTCGTGCGGGCCCGTGCGCTTCTTGGCCACCGAGATCGCGCGGCGCAGCTCGCCCGCGGCCTCGAAGGTGCGAAACAGCAGGATCGTGTCGCTGAGATAGGTCAGGTCGACCGCCGCCTTCATGGGGCCCACCATCCCGTGCTGGGCGAGGATGAGGAGCGTGACCACGCCCTGCTGGTTCAGGTAGGTCAGGATCTCGTGCATCTGGAGGAGCAGGAAGCGCTCCTCCGGCATGGCGTTGTGGTAGCCGGTGAGCGAGTCGATCACCACGATTCCGGCGTCCTCGCGCTCGACCGCGTCCTGCACGCGGGCCGCCATCTCGCCCGGCGAGATCTCGGCCGGGTCGATCTGCTCGATGCGCAGCCGGCCGCTGGCGACGTGGGGCGCGAGGTCCATGCCGAGCCCGCGGCAGCGTCGCATCAGCACGCTCGTCGTCTCGTCGAAGGCGAGCATCAGGGCCCGCTCGCCGCGCTCGAGCGCCGCCGTGACGTAGGCGGCCGCGACGGTCGACTTGCCGACGCCGGAGGGGCCGATCAGCATCGTGCTGGTGCCGCGGTCGAGGCCGCCGCCGATCAGCGCGTCGAGGGCGACGTTGCCGCTGCCGACCTGCGCCTCCGGGAAGGTGCTCGGATGGTCCGCCGCCACGAGGCGCGGGTAGATCGTGAGGCCTCCGCGGCGGATCACGTAGTCGTGGAAGCCGCCTCGGAAGGCGGTGCCGCGCATCTTGATCACGCGCAGGCGCCGCCGCTCCGCGCCGTAGAGCGGCGCGAGGTGCTCCATGCGGATCACGGCGTGGCTGAGGCTGTGCAGGTTGAGGTCGTCCACCTCCGCCGTGAGGTCGTCGAGCAGGACCGCCGTGGTGTTCTGGATCAGCAGGAAGCTGCGCAGGGCGTGGACCTGCCGCCGATAGCGCAGCGACCCCTGCGAGAGCAGGCGGATCTCCGAGAGGCTGTCGAAGACCAGGCGCTCGGGCTTGGCCCGCTCGATCTCGGCCATCGCGAGGTGCACGGTCTCGCCGAGTTCGAGGTCGGAGGCGTGGATGAGGCTCTGCTGCTGGCGCGGATCGAGGCTGAGTTCGGGCGGCACCAGCTCGACGATCTCGATGCCGTCGAGCGACCAGCCGTGCCGCGCGGCGACGTTCTGGAGCTCGCGCCGGCTCTCCGACAGGGTGATGTAGAGGCAGCGCTCGCCGCGCCGCGCGCCATCGAGCAGGAACTGCATGGCGAGCGTGGTCTTGCCGGAGCCGGGGCGGCCCTCGATCAGGTGGGCCCGGCTCCGGGCGTAGCCGCCGCGCAGGAGGTAGTCGAGGCCGGTCGCCCCCGTTGGAACGGGGAGGGCGTCGCCATCAGGGTTCTGCACGGTCGCGCGCCTCGATCAGCACAAGGGCCGGGCCGTGGCACGGTCCGGGGAGCCCCGCTCCTACACCACCGGCCACGGCTCTAAAACGGGGTCCGCGTCCGGCGAGCGGGCATGGGGCTCCCCGCCGGGCGGATCGGGGCGATGCGACGTCCGCGATCACCCCGCCTCGATCATCTCGCGGATGCGGCTGGCCAGCGTCTCCATGACGAAGGGCTTGGTCAGGACCGCCATGCCGGGTTCCAGATGGCCGTTGCCGACGGCCGCGTTCTCGGCGTAGCCGGTGATGAACAGCACCTTCAGGGCCGGCCGGCCGACGCGGGCCGCGTCCGCCACCTGCCGGCCGTTCATGCCGCCCGGCAGCCCGACATCGGTGACGAGCAGGTCGATGCGCACGTCCGACTGGAGCAGGCGCAGGCCCGAGGGGCCGTCCGCCGCCTCGATCGCGGTGTAGCCGAGATCTTCCAGAACCTCCGTCACCAGCATGCGCACGGAGGGCTCGTCGTCCACGACGAGCACCGTCTCGCCCTGCTCGGCGCGCGGCGCCGAGGCGAGGTCCGGCAGGGGCTCCAGGCCCTCCGCGGGCCCGTGATGGCGCGGCAGGTAGAGGCACATCGTCGTGCCCTGGCCGACCTCCGAGTAGATCCGGACCTGCCCGCCGGACTGGCGCACGAAGCCGTAGATCATCGAGAGGCCGAGGCCCGTGCCCTGGCCGATCGGCTTCGT
>NZ_LSIX01000201.1:0-4037 GCF_001556475.1 Methylobacterium sp. CCH5-D2
GGGCCCGCCGCACGCCTTGCCTTGTCCGGGGATCGGACGCCGGCGGTGACCGGTTCGGATTCGGGACGTGCACCAGCGCCAATCCGATAGGATTTCAGCACAATTATGGTCAAGGCGCGCCGGAGCCGGGGCGGGGCGCCATCCCCCGGGATCGACGGGCCCGGATCCGTCCCCCTCTCGCGCTCTGCGGAACCGAACGCCGCCGCATCGGCGTTGTCCCGCGTGCAGGCACCCGGCACGGCGCCGGGATCGAGGCGGAGGACGAGCCGTGACGGGATCGGACGAGGGCGCTCAGAGCGGCGCGGTCGCGCGGGCGATGGCGCCCGAGCAGTCGCGCGCGGCCCGCGGGCTGCTCGGCTGGTCGGAGGCGGACCTCGCCCGCAAGGTCGGCCTCGACGAGCGGTTCGTGCGCGACTTCGAGGCGGGCTACGGCGATCCGCCGGCCGGGCAGATCGAGGCCCTGCGCAGCGCGCTGGCGTCCGCCGGGGCCGTCTTCACCGACCTGCCCACGCCGGGCGTGCGCCTCGACGCCAAGGGCCAGGGCGAGGGCACCCGGTTGCAGGATCTGACCACCGAGAACGATCGGTAGCGGGCCGCAGCGGGAATCGGCCCGCTCTCAGGCCGCATTCATCTGGCGGGCCGTACAGGACGGCGCATCTCGTCTCGAGGGTGCGCCATGCGTGTCGACGACTTCCTCTCCGCCGCCGATCGACTCCCCGTCGCGGATCTCGCGACCCTGGTGGGCGAGGGGGGGATCGTGGTGGTCGCGCCCCATCCCGATGACGAGAGCCTGGGCTGCGGCGGCCTGATCGCCGAGGCCCGTCGCCTCGGACGGCCCGTCCGCCTCGTCGTGGTCAGCGACGGCTGCGGCTCGCACACCCACTCGAAGCTCTATCCGCCGGAGCGCCTGCGCAGCCTGCGCGAGGACGAGACCCGGCGCGCCGTGGCCGAACTCGGCATGGCGCCCGGGGACGTGGCCTTCCTGCGCCTGCCCGACGCGCACGTGCCGAGCGCGGGGCCGGCCGCCCAGGCCGCCGCGGACGCGGTGGCGGCCGCCGCCCGTGCCTGCGGGGCGGGCGCGGTCTTCGTGACCTGGCGGCACGACCCGCACTGCGACCATCAGGCCTCGGCCGCGATCGTGGCGCTCGCCCGGCCTCAGCTCGGAGCGAGCCGCCTCTACGAGTACCCGGTCTGGGGCTGGACCCTGCCGCCCGAGACCGAGGTGGGCCCCGAGCCGCGGGGTTTCCGCCTCGACGTCTCCGCGCATCGGGACGCCAAGGTGCGGGCGGTCAACGCCCACGCCTCGCAGACCACCGACCTGATCTCCGACGATCCCGAAGGATTTCGCCTGGAGGCGCAGATGATCGAGCGGCTGTGCGGGCCGCACGAGCGCTTCGTCGCGGTCTGACGGCGGAGCGGATTCCATGCGCACCAGCGTCATCACCCTGAACAAGGGCCGCCGGGCCCACCTGCTGCGCCTGCTCGAAGGGCTCGGGCGCGGCGACCATCCGGCCGAGTGCGTGGTGGTCGAGATGGGCGGCGACGACGCGCCCCTGCCCGATCACGGCTTCCCGCTGCGGCGGGTCCTGCTCGACGGCGACGGCCTGCCGCTCGCCGCCGCCCGGAACGCGGGCCGGCGCGCGGCCTCGGGCGAGATCCTGGTCTTCCTCGACGTGGATTGCATCCCCTCGGCCGACCTCGTCGCGGGCCTCGGGGCCTGCGCGGCCGAGCACGACGCGCTGATCTGCTGCGCGATCTCGTACCTGCCGGCCGGCGCCGTGCGGGACGGCTGGCAGGCGGCGGATCTCGATGCGGCGGGGCAACTCCACCCGGTGCGCAGCTTCCCCCAATCGGGCGTCGTGCCGGCGCCGCAGCCCGGCCTGTTCTGGTCGCTGGCCTTCGCGGTACGGGCCGCGACCTACGACCGGCTCGGCGGATTCGACGAGGGCTTCGACGGCTACGGTGCCGAGGACACCGATCTCGCCTTCCGGGCGGCGGAGGCCGGGGTGCCGGTGCTGTTCGCTGCCGAGGGCCGTGCCTGGCACCAGCACCACCCGGCCTACGACCCGCCGGTGCAGCACGTCGCCGACATCGTGCGCAACGCCAACCGCTTCCACGCCCGACACGGCTTCTGGCCGATGGACGGCTGGCTCGACGCCTTCGCGGGGTTGGGGCTGGTGGCGGCGGATCGCAGCGAGGCGCTGGTTCTGCGCCGCCTGCCAAGCCCTGAGGAGATCGCCGCGGCGCGCCTGCCGGATTCGCGGCCGTTCTAGCGCGCATTCTCCCTCCTCCGCAGAGGGGGAGGGAGAGCGTCGGCGCTCACCCCGCCTGCGTCAGGGGCAGCTTCACCTTGACCATGCCGGCATCCTCCGGGTCCGGGTGCTGGCCGAAGCCCAACCGGCGGCAGACGGCGAGCATCGGGCGGTTCTCGGCGAGCACCGAGCCCTCGACGCGGGCGATGCCCTCCGAGCGCGCCCAGTCGATCATCAGCCGCATCAGCGCGTAGGCGAGTCCCGTGCCGCGGGCCTCCGTCCGGACCAGGATCGCGAACTCGCCGCTCTCGCCGTTTGCGTCGGCGTGGAGGCGCACGGCGCCGAGCATCCGGCGGCCCTCCTCGGTGGCCGACTCGTCGAGCGCCACGAAGGCGATGGCGCGGGCGTAGTCGAGCTGCGTCAACCGGGCCAGGAAGGCGTGGCTGAACTCGCGCACCGGCGCGAAGAAGCGCAGGCGCACGTCCTCCGGGTCGATCGTGGCGAAGAAGGCGCGGAACAGCGGCTCGTCCTCTGGCCGGACCGGGCGCACGTGGATGGCGCGGCCCTTCAGCGACATCGTCCTCATCCAGGCGGTGGGGTAGGGCCGGATGGCGAAGCGCGGATGGCCGCGCCCGACCCGGCGATCGGGATAGCCGCGCCCGATCCGCACCCGCGCGTCGAGGGCCACGACGCCGGTCTCGTCGGCCAAGAGCGGGTTGATGTCGAGCTCGCGCACCTGCGGCAGGTCGGCGGCGAGCTGGGCGAGCTTGACGAGCGTCAGGGCGATCGCCCGCGTGTCGGCGGCCGGCACGTCGCGGTAGGCCTCGAGGCGGCGCGCCACCCGGGTGCGCGAGATCAGGTCCTCGGCGAGCCCGAGATCGAGGGGCGGCAGGCCGAGCGCCCGGTCGTCGATCACCTCGACCGCGGTACCCCCGCGCCCGAACACCACGACGGGCCCGAAGGTCGGATCCTCGGCGAGCCCCGCGATCAGCTCGCGGCGGCGCCCCCGGCGCACCATCGGCTGCACCGCGAAGCCCGTGATGCGCGCCTCCGGCCGCTCGCGCCGAGCCCGGGCCAGGATCGCGCGCGCCGCGCCGCGCACGTCGGCCTCGCTCACGAGGTCGAGATGCACGCCGCCGATATCGGATTTGTGCACCACGTCCGGCGAGACGACCTTCAGGGCGACCGCGCCGCCCGCGGCGATCACCGGCCATGCGGCGGCGGCGGCCGCGTCGATGTCGGGGGCCAGCGTCAGCGGCACCGAGGCGATGTCGTAGGCCTCGAGCAGCTCCATCACCGAGATCGGGTCGAGCCAGGTCGCGCCCTGGCGCAGCGCGCGGGCGACGATGCCGCGGGCGGCCTGGGTGTCGGCGTGGAAGTCGCGCGGCAGCGAGTCCGGCGTGCGCATCAGGTCGTCCTGCGCCTCGCGGTAGCGCACGAGGTGGAGGAAGCCCTCGATCGCCTCGGAATCCGTCGTGAAGCGCGGGATGCCGGCCGCCGAGAGCGCGGCGCCCTCCGTCTCGTCCGCACCGAGGGAGACCGCGAAAACCGGCTTCTTCCGGGTCGTGCCGGCGCGCGCCTCCCGCACCGTCCCGGCGACCGCCTCCGCCACCGCGGCGGCGTTCGAGCGGGCGGTCGGCACGTGGATCGCCAGCACCGCGTCGTTCTCCCGGTCGGCGAGCAGCGGCTTCAGGGCCGCCGCGAAGGCCGGCCCGTCCGCGTCGATGCCGAGATCGATCGGGTTCTCGGGCGTGAGGCCGTCGGCGGGCGTCACGGCGGCGGGAC
>NZ_LSIX01000202.1:0-6362 GCF_001556475.1 Methylobacterium sp. CCH5-D2
GTGGAGGAGCGTCCGGTGACTGGTGAGGTCGGCCTGTCCCGGGCGGCGCGCGCCCGCATCGCCGAGGCGGTGGCCCGCGCGGAGAGCGGCACCGCCGGCGAGATCGTGGTGCTGGTGAGCGCGCGCGCCGGGCTCTACCGCTCGGCGCCGCTGGCGGCGGCCCTCGTGGGCGGCCTCGTCCTGCCGTGGCTCCTGCTCTGGCTGACGCGGTGGAGCGTGGCCACGATCCTGCTCGCCCAGGGCGCCTTCGTGGCCTGCCTGCTGGCCGCCGGCCTCAGCGAGCGGCTGCGCCTCGCCCTGGTGCCGCGTCCCGTACGGCGAGCCCGGGCGCGGGATGCGGCGGTGCGCGCCTTCCACGCGCGCGGGCTCGACCGAACGCGCGCCCGGACAGGGCTCCTCCTCTACGTGGCGCTGGCCGAGCACCACGCCGAGATCGTGGCCGACGCCGGCATCGTGGCCCGCGTCGGCTCGCAATCCTGGTGCGGCACCCTCTCCGAGCTGACCGCGGCGCTCGCCCGCGGCGAGATCGAGGCGGGCCTGACCCAGGCGGTCGAGCGCCTGGGCGCCTGCCTCGCCGAGCACGTGCCGGCCGGGCCGGACGCGGTCGACGAACTGCCGAACCGCGTCATCGTGGAGGTCTGAGGCGCGTCCACGGCCTCGCGACGGTGGTCCGCCCGTCGCGAGCCGACAGGCCGGCCAGAGCGCTCTCGCGCCGGAGTGGATGCCGGTTCGGCGCAAGAGAGCGCGTCACGACAGGAGGTCGGAGCCGTTCCCGATGGCGACGCGATCGGGAACGGCTCTACGCGGCGGCCTTCGCGACGGCGTCCACCACCTCGTCCACCACCTCGTTGACCAGTTCCCGGTCGTCGCCTTCCGCCATGACGCGGATCACCGGCTCGGTGCCCGAGGGCCGGATCACGAGGCGGCCGGCATTGCCGAGACGCTCGCGGGCGTGCTCGATGGCCGTGACCACGCTGTCCTGGCGTAGCGGCTCGCCCGAGCGGTAGCGGACGTTCTTCAGGATCTGCGGCAGCGGATCGAAGCAGTGGCAGACCTCGCTCACCGGCCGGTTCTGGCGCTGCACGACGCTGAGGAGCTGGAGCGCCGCCACCAGGCCGTCGCCGGTCGTGGTGTAGTCCGACATGATGATGTGGCCGGACTGCTCGCCGCCGAGGTTGTAGCCGTGCTCACGCATGTGCTCCAGCACGTAGCGGTCCCCGACCGCGGTCCGCGCCAGCGAGAGGCCGAGGCCGCCCAGGTACCGTTCCAGGCCGAGATTGGACATGATGGTGGCCACGATGCCGGGCTGGGCCAGCAGCGCGTCCTCCTTCCACGAGCGGGCGACCACCGCCATGAGCTGGTCGCCGTCCACCACCTGCCCCTTCTCGTCCACGATGAGCACCCGGTCGGCGTCGCCGTCGAGCGCGATGCCGATGTCGGCCCGCCGCTCGCGCACCATGTCGACCAGGGCCGCGGGCGCCGTGGATCCCACCGCCCGGTTGATGTTGAAGCCGTCCGGCTCGGTGCCGATCGCGATCACCTCGGCGCCGAGTTCCCACAGGGTCTCGGGCGCGACGCGGTAACCGGCGCCGTTGGCGCAATCGACCACCACGCGCAGGCCGTCGAGGGTGACGTGGCGCGGCAGGGTCCGCTTGGCGAACTCGATGTAGCGGGCGTGCACGCTCTCGATGCGCTTGGCGCGGCCGAGGTCGTTCGCGCCCGCGAGCTTCTTGTTGCGGTCGCCGTCGATCAACGCCTCGATCTCGCGCTCCACCTCGTCGTTGAGCTTGAAGCCGTCAGGCCCGAACAGCTTGATTCCGTTGTCCTCGAACGGGTTGTGCGAGGCCGAGATCATCACCCCAAGATCCGCCCGCATGGAACGGGTCAGCATGGCCACGGCCGGCGTCGGCACGGGGCCGAGCAGCAGCACGTCCATGCCGACCGAGGTGAAGCCCGCCACCAGCGCGGTCTCGATCATGTAGCCGGACAGCCGCGTGTCCTTGCCGATGACGACGCGGTGGCGGTGGTCGCCGCGCTGGAAGACGAGGCCCGCCGCCTGGCCGACCTTCAGCGCCAGCTCGGGCGTGATCACACCGTTGGCCCGCCCCCGGATGCCGTCGGTCCCGAAATATTTCCGCACGTCCTACTCCGCGCAAGCGACCGGATTCCTGAACGCGCACGGTACCGGATCCCGGCCGTGCCCGGTCGATGGATTGCGATTCAGGGTGAACGGCCGCGTGTGGCCACCCACCTGTCCTCCCAAAGGAAAGGGCGCCCGAAGGCGCCCTTTTGATGTCGCTGTCCGTGAGCGGACCCGGTTCGTCAGCCCTGCGGCTGCGGCTCGAGCCCGCCGTCGTTCTCCCGCGGCCGGCCGCGGCCGGCGGAGGGGACGGAGGAGCCGCGGGCAGGCGTCGGCGGCACGTCGCCGCCGTCGCGGACCGGGGGCTGGCCCTTCAGCAGATTGCGGATCTCGTCGCCGCTCAGGGTCTCGTACTCGAGCAGGCCCTGCGCGAGGCATTCGAGGTCGTCCTTGCGCTCCGCGAGGATCCGGCGCGCCTCCTCCAGGCCCGCCTCGACGAGGCGGCGCACCTCCGCGTCGATCGTCTGCGCGGTGGCTTCAGAGACCGATTGCTGCCGGCCCATCGACATGCCGAGGAAGACCTCGTCGTTGTTGTCCCCGTAGGCGACGGTGCCGAGCTCGGGAGAGAAGCCCCAGCGCGTGACCATCATCTTGGCGAGCCGCGTGGCCTGCTCGATATCCGACTGCGCGCCCGAAGTGACCTTCTCGGGGCCGAAGATCATCTCCTCGGCGATGCGCCCGCCCATCATGATGGCCAGCCGCGAGGTCATCTGCTCGTAGCTCATCGAGAGCTTGTCGCGCTCAGGGAGCTGCATGACCATGCCGAGCGCCCGGCCCCGCGGGATGATCGTCGCCTTGTGGACGGGATCGGTCGCCGGCACGTTGAAGGCGACGATGGCGTGGCCGCCCTCGTGGTAGGCGGTGAGCCGCTTCTCGTCCTCGGTCATGACCAGGGTGCGGCGCTCCGCCCCCATCATCACCTTGTCCTTCGCGTCCTCGAACTCGTGCATCGTGACGATGCGTTTTCCGCGACGGGCCGCGAGAAGAGCCGATTCGTTCACGAGGTTCATCAGGTCGGCGCCCGAGAAGCCCGGGGTGCCGCGCGCGATGGTCTTGAGGTCGACGTCGGGGGCCAGCGGCACCTTGCGCACGTGGACGCGCAGGATGCGTTCGCGGCCTGTGACGTCCGGGTTCGGCACCATGATCTGGCGGTCGAAGCGGCCGGGACGGAGCAGCGCCGGGTCGAGCACGTCGGGACGGTTCGTCGCCGCGATGATGATGACGCCCTCATTGGCCTCGAAGCCGTCCATCTCGACGAGGAGCTGGTTCAGGGTCTGCTCGCGCTCGTCGTTGCCGCCGCCGAGGCCGGCGCCGCGATGGCGACCGACCGCGTCGATCTCGTCGATGAAGATGATGCAGGGCGCGTTCTTCTTGGCCTGCTCGAACATGTCGCGCACGCGAGAGGCGCCGACGCCGACGAACATCTCGACGAAGTCCGAGCCGGAGATCGTGAAGAACGGCACGTTGGCCTCGCCGGCGACCGCACGGGCGATGAGCGTCTTACCCGTGCCGGGGGGGCCGACGAGGAGCACGCCGCGCGGGATGCGGCCGCCGAGGCGCTGGAACTTCTGGGGGTCGCGCAGGAACTCGACGATTTCCTGGAGATCCTCCTTGGCTTCCTCCACGCCCGCGACGTCGTCGAAGCTGACGCGCCCGTGCGCCTCGTTCAGGAGCTTGGCCTTCGACTTGCCGAAGCCCATGGCGCGCCCGGCGCCGGACTGCATCTGGCGCGACAGGAAGATCCAGGCGCCGATGAAGACGAGGATCGGCAGCCAGCTCACGAGAAGCTGGATGAACCAGGGCGTGTTGTCGGACGGGGGCCGGGCCGTGATCTGCACGCCCTTGCCCTGGAGCTTCGAGACGAGGCTCGGGTCGTTCGGCGCGTAGCTGGTGAAGTTGCCGCCGCCCACGTAGGTGCCGCTGACATCCTGCCCCGAGATCACCACCGACTGGATCTTGCCGGCATCGGCATCGTTCAGAAGCTGGCTGTAGGCGATCTCGCTACCGCCGCCACGATGACCCGGGTTCTGGAACAGGGTCACGAGGGCGAGCACGAGCAGGAAGATGACGACCCACAAGGCAAAATTGCGAAAATTCGGGTTCATCGACCATTCCTTAGCGAGTGCGGGCCCCCTCGCCCGGCGCTGCGGGCGATCCGGCACTCAGCGCCCAATGTAGGCAGAGGCCTATCCGTTGCCAAGTAAGTCGTCGCCGCGGATCGCGGCCCGCGGGGGCGCCGGAGCGAGCCGGATCGTCCCCTGCGGATCGGCCGCGATCAGGAAGCCGCGGAAGGTACGGCGCTGCGGTCGGCCCTCCCGGAGCGCGGACAGAAGCGCGTCGGCGAGGCGCTCCAGGCGCTCGAGGCGCCCCGGCCGTGCGCCGGCCCGGTCGAGCGCGCGGTCGAGCACCCGCAGGGCGATCGCCTCCGGGAGGACTGCGAGGGCACGGCCGTCGATCACGCCCTCACCGGCCCGCGTGAGGCGGGCGAGCGCGTCCGCGGCCAACCGGTCGAGCGCCGCGTCGTCGCGGGCGGCTCGCTCGGCGAGCCGGACGAGGCGCTCGACGGTCAGGCCCTCGGCGGCGAGGAGCGGGAGCATCCGCCGCAGCCGGGCCCGGGCGAATCGCTCGTCCTGGTTCGAAGGGTCGCGGAGGTAGGCGATGCCGCGGGCGTCGCACCACGCCACAAGGGACGCCTTGGCGAGGCGGAGGAAGGGCCGGGCGAGCGTCAGCCCGGCGCCGAGGTCCCGCTCGGGCCGCATCCCGGCGAGCCCGGCCGGGCCGCTGCCGGCACAGAGCCGCATCAATACCGTCTCGGCCTGGTCGTCTCGGGTGTGGGCCGTGAGGAGCCGCGCGGCGCCGACCTCCGTGGCGTGTGCCGCGAGCAGTCGGTAGCGCGCCGCGCGCGCCGCGGCCTGGATGCCGGTTCCGGGATGCGGGCCGCGAGGGGACCAGGTCAGGATGGTGTGAGGGATGCCGAGGGCGCCGGCTTGGCGGGCGACCGCCTCCGCCTCGTCCCGCGCCTCGGGCCGGAGGCCGTGATCGACCGTCGCGGCATGGAGGGCGGCGGGCCCGCGCGCGGCGGCGGCGGCGTGCATCAGGGCCGTCGAATCCGGGCCCCCCGAGACGGCGAGCAGGCAGGGTTGGGTCAGGTGCGGCGCGAGCGCCGCCAGGAGGGCGTCGCCCCCCTCGCGGCTCAAGCGGTGCAGCGGGCGCGCTTCTGCTCGCGCGCCACGCCCTGGCGCACGCCCTGGCCGGCGGCGGGGAACTTGCGCTCCAGCTCGGCCAGCGTGGCGCAGGCCTGCTCGCGGGCGCCGAGCGCGTTGAGCGAGACGCCGAGCTTCAGCATCGCTTCCGGCGCCTGCGGCGACCGGGCGTAGTCTGTCGAGACCTTCAGGAACTGCTCGGCCGCCTCACGGTTGCGGTTGCGCTGCAGGTAGCTCTCGCCGAGCCAGTAGGTGGCGGCCGGCACGTGGGTGTCGCGCGGGTGCGACTGGATGAACTGGCGCAGGTCCATCTCGGCCTGCTCGTAGCGGCGGGCCTGGATGTTGGCGAAAGCGGCCTCGTAGTCCGAGCGGGCATCGCCCGAACCGGTCGCGGCCACGCTCGCGCTCGGGCGGTTCGGCAGGGCACCGGTGGTCCCCACACGGCCGGGCGGCGCGAGATCGACGGGCTCGTCGTAGCCCGGAGCGGCGGCCTCGGCCTCCTCGGCCTCGTCGATCGCGCCCTGGGGCATGCGGCGCGCGACCGGCGCGGGCTGCTGCGCGGCGGGCGGAGCGGCGATCGGCGCGGAGGGCTCGGTGGAGCCGAGCTGGCGCGGGGCGCCGGGCCGGCCGGGGTTCTGGTCGGGGTCGAAGGCGTCGCCGCGCTTCTGGGGCTTGCCCGCACCGGGATTCGTGCCGTTGACCGGGCCCGTATTGCCCGACGGCGCGGGCTTGGCCCCGCTCTTCTCGTTCAGCCGGTACTCCACGTCCTCCTGGAACTTGCGCAGCTGCTCCTTGAGCTGGCGGTTCTCGTACTGGAGCGTCTCGATCTGCCCGGCCATCATCCGCGACTGGTTCTCCAGCCGGCCGAGGCGCACCACGAACTCGGAGGCGTCCTGGGACGCGGCCGGCAGCGCGGTGGCGAGGATGAGCGAGGTCGAGAGCAGGAGGCGGCGGAGCATGGATGTCGGCACCGGACGTTGCGGCAGGCCGCGTCCCAGGACGCCTCCGAGTTCGTGGTG
>NZ_LSIX01000203.1:0-12795 GCF_001556475.1 Methylobacterium sp. CCH5-D2
CGAGCCACATCGTGCCGAGCGCCAGGACGAGGCCGGCGAGGCTGAGCGAGGCCGCGACCGGGAAATTGAACGAGGACAGGCCGAGCTGGTAGACCAGCGTCGAGACGACCCCGACCTTGCCGCCGCCGATCACCTGGGGCGTGGCGAAGGCGCTGAAGGTCCAGGCGAAGGCGGTGGTGAAGCCCGCCACCACGCCGGGCATCGAGAGCGGCAGCGTCACGGTGAGGAAGGCCCGCACCGGCCCGGCGCCGAGGCTCTGCGCCGCCCGCTCGTAGTCGCGGTCGATATGGGCGAGGGCGGCTGCCAGCATGATCACCATCACGGGCAGCGTCACGTGGACGAGGGCGATGATCACCCCGAGTTCCGTGAACATGAGCTGGATCGGCCGGTCGATCAGCCCGAGCTGGCGGAGCGTCGCGTTCACGAAGCCGGAATTGCCGAGCACCACCGTCCAGGCATAGGTGCGCACCACCTCGCCGAGGAAGAGCGGCGTCACCGCGGTGACCAGGATGACCGATTTCAGGAGCATCGAGCGGCAGCGCACCAGGGCGTAGGCGACGGGGTAGCCCACGACCAGGGTGATCAGCGCCGTCTCGAAGCAGATCAGCACCGTGTCGCGCAGCGCCCGCAGCACGATCGGGCGGCCGAGATCGGTGAAGTTCTCCAGCGTGAGCCCGCCGACGTCGAGGGAGCCCGGCATGTAGGCGTGCAGGCTGTAGCGCAGGATCGCCGCCATGGCGGCCACGATCGCAACGGCGACGAGCACCGCCGGCGTCACGAACAGGGGCAGGAAGGGCCGGCGGCGGATCGCGGGTGTCATCGGGCTTCCGGTCGATCGGGGCGGTGGGCACGATCCCCGCCCCCGGTCGCGGGGAGAGGATCGTGCCCAGGAGGACGATCGCGTCTCAGCGCGCCATGATGTTCTCGGCGAACCACTTGCGCCAGAGCGCCGTCTTCTCGGCCCTGAGCTTCGGGTCGATGTTGATGGCCTGGGTCTTCCACTGCTCGGCGGTGGTGAACACGCCCGGGAGCTTGGCGATCTCGGGATCGACCTTGGCGTTGGTGACGGTGGGGCTGCCCTTCTTCAGCTCGGCGATCTTGGCCTGAACCTCGGGGTCGAGCGCGATGTTGATGAACTTGTAGGCGAGATCGGCCTTCTTCGAGTCCTTGTTGATCGCCACCGTGTCGATGCCGAGCACCCCGCCCTCCTTTGGGATCACCACGGTGATCGGCACGTCCTGGCCCTTCATGTAGTAGGCGTTCATGGTCAGCACGACCTGGACGGGGGTCTCGCCGGTGGCGATCAACTGCTGGCTGTTGGCGTCGTTGGTGTAGAAGGCCCGGAAGTTGGGCTTGAGCGCCTCCAGCTTGGCCTGCCCCTTCTCCCAATGGGCGGGGTCGCTCCCCGAGAGGATCGCCGAGACCGCGATGATGTGGCTCGGGTCGAAATCGGGCGCGGCGAGGCTGTTCTTCAGCCTCGGGTCCCAGAGGTCCTCCCAGGAGCCGAAGGTCATGCCCTTGGGCGTGAGGTCGGCGCGGTAGCCGATCGTGTAGACGTAGCCCCAGGTGCCGAGATGGGCGGGGCTGACCCGGGCCTGCTCGACGAGGTTCTTGGCGTTCGGGATCCTGGCGAGGTCGAGGGTCTCGAAGAGGCCGTCGTTGACGTAGAGCCAGCCGACATGGGCGGTCGTGAAGGTCACGTCGCTCTCAGGGGAGCCCTTGGCGAGCTTGGCCTTGTTGAGCCGGTCGATGGTGCCGCCGGTGATGTACTCGACCTCGACGCCGGTCTCCGCCTTGAACTTCGAGGCGATGGCCTCGTCGATCAGGTCGCGGAAGCTGCCGCCCCAGGTGCTGACGACGAGCTTCTCGGCCGCCTGCCCCGGGATGATCGATGCGACCAGGACGGAGGCGGCGATGAGCGGTGTCAGAAGGCGGATCACGTCGGTGGCTCCTCTCAATGTCGTCTCAAGGTATTCGCAAGCGCGATGCCAATCGCGCCCATCATATTTACAAGTGCGATACCAATCACGCGCATCGTATTTGCAAGCGCGATGCCAATTGTACCCGTCCACGATCAGGCGCGATAGTCCGTTTTCTTCTCGTGCGACCTGTCGGATCGACGTGCCATCGGCCCGAAATCATCCTCTCTTCGATGGAAGGGCAGCCCCCCTTCGCCCGGATCGCGCGAGCGAAGCGGGACCGATCCTGCCCGATCCTGCGCCTGCCCGAACGCGCCGACGATCCGAAGCCCGGCCTCTGGAGGCGGCCCCGGACGGCGAGCGTCGAAGAGCGGATCATCGCCGGGTACGGCCCTCCCTCGGACGGAAAGGCTAAATGGCCGCACCCGTGCATAAAGTACGATTTCCGGAAGCCTCTGGATCGGAAATCCCGAGGCAGCGGGCCGCCGGAGCGAGGCTCGCCCGAACCAGTGTCACGGTGCAGCGGCCGAGGCCCCGTCCCGGGTGCTCGAGCCGACCGCCCGCGCGGGGGGCGTCCGCAGGATCGAGCGATCGACCGCGCGGATGTCGCGGTGGCCGCAGAGCGCCATCGTGGTGTCGAGCTCGTGGCGGATGATGTCGAGCGCCTTGGCAACGCCCGCCTGACCGTAGGCGCCGAGCCCGTACAGGAAGGCGCGGCCGATGAAGACCCCCTTCGCCCCGAGCGCGACGGCCTTGAGCACGTCCTGCCCCGAACGGATGCCGCCATCCATCAGCACCTCGATGCGGGACCCGACCGCGTCCACGATCTCGGGGAGCACGGCGATGGACGAGGGGGCCCCGTCGAGCTGGCGACCGCCGTGGTTCGAGACGATCAGCGCCTCGGCACCCGTAGCGGCCGCCTGCTCGGCGTCCTCCGCGTCGAGGATGCCCTTCAGGATGAGGGGACCCTGCCAGCGGTCGCGGATCCGCCGCACGTCGTCCCAACCGAGGCGCGGGTCGAACTGGTCCGCGGCCCAGGCGGAGATGGAACTGGTGTCGCGCACGCCCTCCACGTGCCCGACGATGTTGCGGAAGGTCCGCCGCCGCGTGCGGAGCATCGACCAGCACCACCGGGGTTTGGTCAGGAGGTTCAACGCGGTGCCGAGCGTCGGCTTCGGGGGCGCGGAGAGGCCGTTGCGCAGGTCCTTGTGGCGCTGCCCGAGGATCTGGAGGTCCAGGGTGAGGACCAGGGCGGAGCAGCCCGCCGCCTTCGCACGGTCGATCAGCCTGTCGTTGAAGGCGCGGTCGCGCATGAAGTAGAGCTGAAACCAGAACGGCTCGGTCACGTGCTCCGCCACGTCCTCGATGCTGCAGATGCTCATGGTCGAGAGCGTGAACGGCACGCCGGCCGCCTCCGCGGCGCGCGCCGCCAGGATCTCGCCGTCGGCATGCTGCATGCCCGTCAGGCCGGTCGGCGCCAGGGCGACCGGCATCGCGACCGGCCGGCCCGCCATCGTCGTGGCGAGCGAGCGGTCGGTCATGTCGACCGCCACGCGCTGGCGCAGCTTGATCGCGGCGAAGTCGGCCTCGTTGGCGCGGTAGGTGGACTCGGTCCAGGAGCCGGAATCGCAGTAGTCGTAGAACATCCGCGGCACGCGCCGCTCGGCGATCCGTCGCAGGTCCTCGATGGTCGTGATGATGGGTGCCATGGTTCCTACGGCCTCTGGTCGGATAGGGAGCGGCCCGGACGGTCGTGCGTGATGTCCGGGATCATGCCCGACGCGGCGTCGCCGCGCCGCGCGACGGGATCGCGGGACGGAGCGGTCGTGCCTCCGAGGAGCCGGCACCTCCCCGACCGGGCGGCCGGGACGCGCGGATCTCCGCCAGGATCGGCGCGATCTGCACGGCCTGCTCCAGGGTGCGCGGCTTGCAGGGCGGGACGCGCGCCGCGCTCGCGCCGGCCGGGTGGGCCGACGCTCCAGGCCGATTCCGGTCGGTCGGCCCGACGAGGAACGCGTGCCGGCGGTACCGGCCGGTGTCGTCGGTGGACCGGATACCCGCGGATGCGGCCTCCGCGATCGCCGTCATGACGTCGAGCGTCGCCCCCTCGCCCCGGCATGGGCCCGACGCTCCGGGGACCATCGGGCCGTGCCGAGGGGACTCACTCATGCCGATGGCGCGACCCTCATCGATGATCTGTCCGCCGCCGCTGCGCGGATGGGCGGCGACGGTCGCACGCTGCAGCGATGATTCTGTCTCGGATCGCCCGGCCTCCGCCGGGCTCAGGCGCACCGAGGAGCCGCATCGCCCTTGGTTCGTAGGCGCCGGATATTTCAGGCGCTGTCAATCCGGTCGATCATCCCGGGATCGGCGACCGGGGCGCGATGGCTCGCGATGCGCATGGGCCCCGCACGAGCGGGCCCTCCTACGCTGCATTCGAATCCGCAGCTTCGGGCCTCCCGATATGAGGTTCACGTCCCTGGGGCCCGCCGCTTTCCCGGGGACACGGCATCAGGCTCGAGGTCATTGTTCTTGCGTGATATTTTCGGGAGGCCGGCTTCCGCTCACAAGAATCATGCTCTCTGCGGGGCCGCTGTCCGGCGGCCGCGCGGTACATCGGGTACTTGGTGCGGGTCGCTGCCGGAATCGTCGCTCGATCCGGCGTTCGGGACGGGGCGGTCGCGGTTCATGGCGGTCGAGTTCCCGCCCGGGTCGGGCGCGTCGTTGGCGCAGCGGCTCCTGTCGCCCATGACGTCCTGCCCCTTGATCGCGCCCAGCGCGGCGAGGGCGGAGGCGGGCGCCGCGAGGGCGAGGGCGACGAGAGCGGCCGCGGGGCGACGGGGATGGGACATCGGGATCTTCCGGCTCCGGACGGGGCGGTAGCCGGTTGACCGCATCCGGGCCGGACGTTTCCGGAAGTAGGATTCCGAGTGCGACGGCCACATCCGGCAAATCCGCCTAGTAGCCGGCCCTGATCACGGATCGCTCGCCGCCCGCATGCCGCTGAGCCGCCTCGGCCTGGTCGCGGGAGAGGCGCCGGTTCGCGACGAGGCGCACCCACCACGGCACCCGCCTGACCCGACGGCCCGAGGTCTCCGCCAGCACGAAGGCCTGAGCACATTTCTCCAGGAGTTCCGCGTTCAGCAGCAGGCGCTCCAGGCCCATGCCGAAGCAGAGGACGCGGTCGTCCCAGACGAGGGCATTCGTGCTCGCGCGAGGCACCGAGAGGGCCGGGCCGGTCGCGAGCGGAACGGCGAGGCCGAGGTGACGCACCTGCTCGTCGAACAACGCCGGCATCGGTCGGCCGACACGGCCGACGGTCCGGCCCCACACCTGGCGGCCTTCGAGGATCGCGCCGACATCTCCGCGCGCGGCGTAGACCGCCCGGTGCGGATCGGGGGATCGTCCCCGGTCGAGCGGGGTCCAGACCACGTCCCGCGCCCGGACGGCAGCGTCCGGGCAGGTGATCCGCGCGATCTCGGCCCGTTCGGGGATCCGCTGCGAGAGCGTATCCCCGGGCCGCATCAGCCCCTTGGCGGCGAGGCGCCCGACGGCGCCGCGCAGGCCTTCCGCCACGGATTCGCGGCTCTCCATGATCGACCTCACACGAGCCGGAACACGTCTTCGAAGCGCGAGAGCGCGTCGTCGATGACCGCGTCGGTATCCGCCATGCTCGTGTAGATGCGCGATCCGGCGAGCGTGAGGATGCCGTGGGCGAGGTAGGCCGCGCCCATCTCCTCCATCGCGTGCTTGCGGGCGGCGTGCTCCCGCATCAGCTTGATCGGGTTGCGCATGCTCATCAGCAGCACCGCAGAGGTCTGCAGGTGCACGATCGAGCCGAAATTGTAGGCGACGTAGGGCAGGCCGAGCCGGTCGATGATCCCGTTCAGGCCGCGGCAGAGCCGGTCGCCGGCGCGTCCGGCGGCCACCGCCGCGCCGGTGCGCGCCATCTCGCCGATGGCGTGGTACCCGGCGACGCAGGAGAGCGGGTTGGCCGACAGCGTCCCGCCGACGAAGGCACGCCGGCTGCCCGTGCCGATGCCCCCGGCCAACAGCATCATGACGTCCCGTCCGCCGCCGATGCCGCCGGCCATCAGGTAGCCGCCGGTGAGGCACTTGCCGAACACGGTGAGGTCGGGGCGCACCCCGAAATAGCCCTGCGCCCCGCCCATGCCCACGCGGAAGCCGGTCACGACCTCGTCGAAGATGAGGAGCGCGCCGAACTCGTCGCAGAGGGCGCGCAGCTGCGCGTTGTAGTCGCGCAGGACCGGGCGGGTCCCGCTCTCCGGCCCGAGCGGCTCGACGATGATGGCCGCCGTGCCGCCGCGGGCCCGGTTCAGCCAGAGCTTGCGGCGCAGGGCGCCGATGTCGTTGGGGAAGACCTCCTGGGTGTAGGCGGTGGACCCCCTCGGAATGCCGATCGCCTCGCGGCGTCCCGTACCCGGAACCCGCATGCCGTAGACGACCTGGTCGCTCCAGCCGTGATAGGCGCCGCCGACCTTGATCACCCATTTCCGGCCCGTATAGGCGCGGGCGAGCCGGATCGCCCCCATGACCGCCTCGGTGCCCGAACCGAGCATGCGGAACATCTCGATGTTCGGCATGTGCTGCCGGATCAGTTCGGCGAGCTTCATCTCGTACTCGTGGAACAGGCCGGTGACGGGGCCGCACGCGTCGAGGAGCGCGTGCACCTTCTCGCGCACGGGCTGGTAGTTGGAGCCCAGCAGCGTCGGGCCGCCCGCCTGCAGGAAGTCGATGTAGCGGTTGCCGTCGGCGTCCCAGATGTAGGGGCCCTCGCAGCGGGTGGCCGCCAGCGGGAAGGGATAGTTGAAGGCGAGGTTGTGCTGCACGCCGCCCGGGATCACCTCCGCGGTGCGCTGGGCCAGCGCCTTCGAGGTCCGGCACCTCTGCTCGAAATGGTCGAGCACGCCCGGCAGCGCGTCCTTGCGGATGCCGCGGACCGGCTGCTTCAGCAGGGCGTTCAGCCGGTCCATCACCGCCGCGTTGTCGGGCCATTCGGAGATGGCGTAGCCCGTCCCCGGCACAGGGCTCTGCATGTTCATGACCGTGCTTCCTCCGCTCGGATCGCGTCAAGACAGGTGAGGACGAGCTCCCGCAGGCCGGCGTCGAGGCCGGGGCGGGCGGCGATGGCGGCGCGCAGATGCGCGGCGGCGGAGGCCTCGACCTCGGCCACCATGGCGGCGGCGTCGGCCAGGCTCGGCGCGGCGCAGATCACGCCGTGGCTCGCCAGCAGGAAGGCGTGGAGGTCCGGGCGCAGGCTCCGGACCAGGGCCTTGACCAGCAGGCCGGTCCCGGAGGGCCGGTAGGGCACGAGGCCGACCTGCGTGCCGTACAGGGCGAGGTCCGTGCCCGGCCGCCAGGCCAGGCGCTCGTGCAGGACCGCGATGGCGCTGGCGACCGGCTGGTGGGTGTGGACGCTGGCGCGCCGGTCCGGCCGGGCGGCGAGGAGCGCCGCGTGCAGGCCGCGCTCGACCGAGGCCGGCCGCGTGCCCGCGATCTGCTCGCGCGTGTCGAGGCGCAGCACGGCGATGTCCTGCGCCGCCATGGCGGCGTAGTCGGTGGCCGAGGGCGTGATCGCGAAGTGACGCTCGTCCAGCCGCAGCGCGACGTTGCCGCCGGTGCCGGCCAGGAAGCCCCGGGCCGACAGGTCCCGGCAGGCATCGACGACGGCCTGCCGCTCCGTCAGGAAATCAGGCATGGTGCCGCCTCGTCCGCTCGGGCTTTTCCGCGCCGTTGAGCCGGCGGTAGAGCGGGCCCAGCCGGCGGTGGAGATCGGTGAACAGCGCGAACCGGTCGTCGTAGAGGCGACGCAGGTCCGGGTTCGGCTCGAAGACGCGATCGATCCGGATGTGCCGGGCCGCCTCGGGGAAATCGGTGAGGCCGAGCCCGACGCCGCCGATCACGGCCGCGCCGACCGCGTTGGCCTTGAGCGGCTCGTGCAGGCGGCGGATCGGCAGGCCGAGCGTGTCGGCGAAGATCTGGCACCACGCCTCCGAGAGGGCGCCGCCGCCCAGGATCGTCAGGTGCTCGGTCGGGCGCCCGAGGAAGCGCCGGACCGGCTTCATCATCCAGCGGGTGTTGAGCGCCGTTCCCTCGAACACCGCCCGCGCGACGGTCTCGCGGGTGTGCTCCATGCTCAGGTTGAACAGGCAGGCGCGCAGCGAGCGGTCGTCGACGGGGCAGCGCTCGCCGAACAGCCAGGGCAGATACATGGCGCCGTCGCTGCCGGGCGGCGTGCGGGCGACGATCCGGTCCAGGACCTCGTAGACGTCCGGCGCGGGCTCCGAGGCGATCAGGCCGTCGTCGTGGAAGATGATACGGTCCTTCAGGAAGGCGACGTTGTTCGCGCCGCTCGTCTGAAGGGCCATCATCATGTAGCGCGCGGGCAGGGCGCACGGCACCGAACTGATCTGGTCGAGGATGCTCGTCTTCTTGAAGGGGACGTGGGCGCCGATCCAGGAGGACGAGCCGACGTAGAGATGCGCGTCGTAATCCGCGAGCGTGCCCGCCCCGATCGCCGCCGCGGTGTTGTCGATCGCCCCGGCCACGACGGCCGTCTCGGGTGGCAGGCCGATCTCCTCCGCCACCGCCGGACGGAGCCGTCCGATCACGTCGGTGCAGCGCACGAGGTCCGGGAACTTGTCGCGCGCGATGCCGCTGCCGGCGATCAGGCCGTCGTGGTAGCGGATCGCGTCCGGGGAGCGGTTGTCCGTGACCCAGGAGGTCAGGATCGAGTCCTGGGTCGCCGCGAAGCGCCCCGTCAGCCTCAGGTTGATGAAGTCGAGGACGTTGAGGAACTTGTAGGTCCGCGCGTACACCTCCGGGCGGTGGTCGCGGATGAAGAGCATGTGGCCGGCCGGATCCTTCCCGGACAGGGCGGGCGCGCCGCCGCAGAGCCGGATCCAGCGCTGAAGCCGGAACGGGTCGTAGCCGGAGACGCTGAAGCGGCCGCCGAACTGCCGCGCCAGGGCCGGCGCGCCGCGCATGTCCATCCAGAGCACGGCGTTCGTCAGGGGCACGCCGTCCCGGTCGACGGGGATCGTGCCCTCCCCTTGCGTCGAGGCGCACACAGCGCGGATGCGCGAGACCGGAACCGCGCCGTGCCCGAGCACCTCCCGGGCGGCCGAGACGAAGGCGCGCCACCAATCGTCCGGCTTCTGCTCGGCGCCGACCTGATCGACCACGACGAGTGGCACCGGACGGAAGGCCCAGGCAACGACCGCGCCGGTCAGGGAGACGAGGCCAACCTTGCAGCCGCTCGTTCCGAGGTCCAGCGACAGGATGTAGGCCTCGCCGGTATCGCGGTCGCTGGGCCGCATCGTGCGTCAGTCCCGGGGTTCGACAATCGTGCCGCGACGATAGTCGGCTCCCGCAGGCCGCCTAAGAGCCGGGAGAGCCCCGCCAAGGGTCTATTCCGGCCATAATCCGGCGGCATCCGAGCGGACCGCCCCCGGTGTGCTGCCGGTCCAGCGCCGGAACGCGCGCCGGAAATTGTGGGCGTCGGTGAAGCCGACGGCGAGCGCGACCTCGTCGATCGTCAGCCCGGCATTGGCCAGGAGTTCCAGGGCCCGGTTCCGGCGCTGCCGGTCGAGCAGGTCCTGGAACGAGGTGGCGAACTCGGCCAGGCGCCGTCTCAGCGTCCGCTCCGACAGGCCGAGTTCCTGCGCGACGCGCTCGCAGTTTGGGGGCTGCCGCAGGTTCTGTCGCAGCACGCGCTCGACCGAGTCGATGACCTCCTGCGCCTCGCGGTTGCGGGCGCGGTTGCGCTCGAGGAAGCTCATCACCTCGCGATGACTCAGCGGGTCCGAGGTGATCAACGGCCTGGCCAACTCCCCCGCGTCGTAGACGAACAGGTTCTCGGTGCACCCGAAGCGGACCTCGCAGTCGAAGATCCGGCGATAGGCCTCCGCGCAGGCGGGGGGCGGATAGGCGAGATCGATCCGCCGCGGCCTGGCCCGCTCGCCCACGAGCCCGCGCCCGATCTGCAGGAAGCTCGCGAAGGCCTCCTCGACCAGGAAGACGGTGATGTCGGGCGCGTGGAAGCGCGTGCTCGCCGAGACGACCACGTCGTGCCCGGAGATCCGCTTGTCGAACTCCAGCATGCTGCCGGTGTCCTTCTGCAGGACGAGGCCGAGGTCGATCGCCGCGCCGAGGGTCCGGCTGGTGATCATGGCGTAGCCGACGAGGCCGATCGAGGTGATCGTCTCGCGGCTGCCGGTCTCCAGCCCGAGGGCGTAGCCCCGCGCCATCCTGAGCGCGCGGCGGATGATCTCGTGGCCCTGGCGGAAGGAGACGCGGCAGCTCGGATCGGCGAGGTCGTCCAGGGTCAGGCCGAAGCCGAGGGTGATGCGCGACGGGTCGAAGCCTAGATCCGCCAGGGTCGCCGCGAGGCAGCGCAACAGGAAGACCGGGATGTTCGCCGTCACGTAGCGCGCGTCGGCGGTCTCGTCCGACGCGGCGCGCGATCCGCCCGGCCCGTCGGCCCGTGCGGTGGCGGGCTCGATCATCGCGCCCACCCCGGATCGCGGCGCAGGAGGTCCGGCCCGTTTGGCCGAATGTGACCCGCGAATGTCACGACAGGCACCTTTCTGAGCCGGCCCACCAATCCTAACGTTCGGCAGCTGATCGCAAGATGATGCGTCTCACTCTTCGGGCCCTGCCGGCCTAATATGGTTCTCGTCGCCTTTCAAGGTGAACCTGCGCAGTCGTCACGAAGATGTTCCCGGTGGACCGCATGAATCCCTTGGTGTTCCGTCACGCGATCGACGCGGCCCCGGCGACGGCGGCCGGGACGGCGCGCGGGCGCGCCGCGGCCCGGCTCCGGCGCTCCGGCCTCCTCTCCCGGGTCTGACCCGATGTCGGTCGGCGTCCCGCCCCTCGCCCCGCTGCCCGAGGCGCAGCGCGCCGCCTTCCTGCGCGACGGCTTCCGCCGCTTCTCCCATGCGCGGCGGGCACGGACGCGCGGGGGCTCGATCCGGCCCGCCACGCCGCCCTACGGACCGCTCGCACGCTTCCTCATGCGGTAGGCGCCCGCGAATACACAATACGAGGGTGAAACCGAATTGCAACACCGTTCAATTCTGTACATCCGCGGCGATATTTTGATAGGATTACATTCAGATCTATGAAAAATAGCGCGTATTCTTCCTAAAAAATGCGGGGGCGAGGGGAAATGTCGATTACAAGCTGCAAAGCCGGGCTGCGCACATCCGTCGCGGCTCTCTGTGCCCTGGGCGGATTGAGTGTCGCCCCAGCCTCCGCCGGCGGCTTCTCGCTCCCGCCCGCCGACACGGACATCCTGTTCACGGAAGGCAAGTACAGCATCCGTCTCGGCGGGGCCGGCATCTTCGCCAACCAGGGCTTCTCGACCATCCGGGGGCAGGCGGTCGGATACAGCAACTACGCGGATCCGATCCCCGCGCCGAGCTTCGCCGTCAAGGTCAAGTTCGCGCCCGAACTCTCCTGCGCCTTCCACTACTCGTACCCCTACGGGATCGGCGCAAGCTACAACCTCGCCGCGCAGAACGGTCAGGCGCTCTCGTTCGCGGAACTCGGCGGGCTGCCGAACGCCACGCGCAACATCCGGCTGACGTCCCAGGAATACGGCGGGACCTGCGCCGCCAGCACCAGCATCGGGCCCGGACGGGCCTACCTGCTCGGCGGCGGCTTCCTGCAGAGTGTGCGCTACCGGGAGAGCACCCGTCTCGGCACGCTGGACATCGCGCAGGACGGGCAGCCGGGCTACCGCGTCGGCCTGGCCTACGCGATCCCCGAATACGCCATGCAGATGCAGGTGTTGTACCGCTCGGCGGTCGATCACACGGCCAAGGGCAGCTTCACCCTCGGCCCCCTGGCCTCGGCGATCGGGCTCACCGGCGGACCGCTCTCCGCCAGGGGCGTGGGCACGCTGCCGCAATCGGTGGTCGTGTCGGCGCAGACCGGCATCGCGCCGCAATGGCTCGTCTACGGATCGTTCGCCTGGGTCAACTGGAGCGTGCTGCCGAAGTTCGACTTCACCATCGATCAGATCGGGCCGGACAGCAAGGCGCTCGGCCTGCGCGACGGCTTCACCACACAGGTCGGCGTCGGCCACGGCTTCACCGACCGCCTGTCCGGCACCGTGAACCTGAACTTCGACACCAAGACCGGCAGCGCCTCCTTCATCCTGCCGGCCAGCGTCGGCGTCGGCCTGGGGCTCGAGTACAAGACCGACTACGGCAAGATCAGCGGCGGCGTCCTGGTCGCGCGGGTCTCGGGCGGCGCGCAGCGCTTCGCCGCCGGCGCCACGGTCGATGGCACCGCGGGCCCCGGGTACGCCGTCGTGACCGCCCTCTCCTACCTGCTCGACTTCTGAACCTGCCTCGCGAAGCGCTTGGACGGTGACCGTGCTTCCTCCTGCGGCGACGGCGCAGCGAGCGTTTCGTGACGGACGAGAGGGCGTCCCCCGGGCCGCCCTCTCGTCTCCACCCGCTGCCATGTTGAGGCTTCGATGATCCCACCCTTCATCACCTTCGGCGATCGGGTCGCGCGCACCGTGATGCGCACGCTCGGGGGACTGCCGATGGGGATCCAGCGCCGGCTGGCGGGCGGTCCCATCCGGATCGACGGACAGACGCTGCATCCGACGGCCCAGCTCGGGATACGGCTGATCAACCTCGTCGGCGGCGAAACCTTCGAGACCAAGCCCCTCGCGCACGGGCGCAGGGAGATCTCGGTCGAGGCCTGGGTGTTCGGCGACCGGCGGCCGGTCGGCTCGGAGATGGACCTGACGGTGCCGGGCCCGCACGGGCCGGTGCCCGCCCGGCTCTACAAGCCCGAGGCGCCGGCCGGGAACCTGCCCCTCCTCGTGTACTAC
>NZ_LSIX01000204.1:0-11119 GCF_001556475.1 Methylobacterium sp. CCH5-D2
CCGTAGAGTTCTCATCCCTCACCCCAACCCTCTCCCGCACGGGAGAGGGGGCGCGGCGCGGTTCGGGCGCAATCCGAGACGGGTTGCCGCCATATGCGATCGCCCTGCTCATAGGGAGAGGGGGCCGCGTCGCGGCTCCGTCGCCGTTCGGTCTGAGCCGGGACAGCGAAGTCCTCAGGCCTTGCGCGCCACCGTGAAGCGGGCGGCGTCGCGCAGCGTCTGCGCCCGTTCGCCCCAGCGCGCCACCGCCTCGTCGCAGACCCCGACCAGCCGGTCGCACTCGGCCCGCGCGCCGTCGAGGCCGAGGCGATCGACGAGCGTCGCCTTGCCGGCGTCCTTGTCCTTGCCGGTGGCCTTGCCCATCGCCTCCGGCGAGGCCTCCCGGTCGAGGATGTCGTCGGCGATCTGGAAGGCCTGGCCCAGCGCCACGCCGTAGCGCAGCAGCGCCGCGCGCTCGTCGGCGCTCGCCCCACCCACGATGGCCCCGGCCTCGACCGAGAAGGCCAGGATCGCGCCGGTCTTCATCGCCTGCATGCGCAGGGTGTCGTCCACGTCGAGGGAGACGGGCCCGAAGCGGCCCTCCGCCGCGAGGTCGAGGAGCTGGCCGCCCACCATGCCGCCGAGGCCCGAGGCCTTGGCGAGGCCGAGCACGAGGTCGGCGCGGATGCCCGCATCCGCCTGCCATTGCGGGTCGGCGGTGATCTCGAAGGCCAGCGTCTGGAGCGCGTCGCCGACGAGGATCGCGGTGGCCTCGTCGTAGGCCTTGTGCACGGTCGGCTTGCCGCGGCGCATGTCGTCGTTGTCCATCGCCGGCATGTCGTCGTGGACGAGCGAGTAGCAGTGGACGAGCTCGACCCCCGCGCCCGCCGCCATGGCCCCGGCCTCCGGGCCGCCGAGCATGCGGGCGGTCTCGACCGTCAGGAACGGGCGCAGGCGCTTGCCGCCGCCGAGCACCGCGTGGCGCATCGCCTCCATCAGCCGCGCGGGCCGCGCGATCTCGCCGGGGCGGACCTCGCCGTCGAGGAGATCGACCATGAAGCGCTCGACCTCGCCCGCCACCGTGGCAAGCTTGTGGGTAAACGCGTCCGGGGTCCCGGCAACCTTGACCGATTCGGGCGTCGCCTGCGTTGAGGAGGTGGAGGTCATGGTCACGTGGCCTTGGGGAGGGTGAGTCGCGTCGCTGTGCGGGCGGAGGAGAACGGAGTCGAGCCCCGCCGGCCGGCGGCGACTGCGCAGGAGCGGCCGTTGAGGCGACGGGCGGCGACGCGCCGGACGGGTCCGGGCGGCCTGCGCCGGCTCGTCGGGCTCGTCCTGCTCGTCCCGGCCATCGGGCTCGTCCTCGTGCTCGCGCTGGGGCTCGTCTATAGCGCGGTGACGCCGCCCTCAACCCTGATGCTTGGCCGTTGGCTGACGCTGCAACCGGTGGCTCGCGAGGCCGTGCCGCTCTCGGGAATCTCCCCGAACCTCGTCCAGGCGGTGATGACGTCGGAGGACCAGCGCTTCTGCCTGCATCACGGCGTCGATCTCGGGGCCCTCCGGGACGTGGTGGAGGACGAGGAGGGTCCGAGCCGCGGCGCCTCCACCATCGCGATGCAGACGGTGAAGAACGTCTTCCTCTGGCCCGGCCGCTCCTACGTCCGCAAGGCGCTGGAGATCCCGCTGGCGGCGGCCTTCGACGCGCTCTGGGGCAAGCGGCGCATGATGGAGGTCTACCTGAACGTCGCGGAGTGGGGCGACGGGATCTACGGCGCGCAGGCGGCGGCGCGGCACTGGTTCGGCAAGGACGCGCGGGCCCTGACCCGCCAGGAGGCGGCGCTGATGGCCGCCGCCCTGCCGAACCCGATCCTGCGCAGCGCCGGCAAGCCCTCGCGCACCGTGCGGGCGATCGCGGGCCGGATCCAGGCCCGGACGGGGCAGGTCGAGGGATTGATGGGCTGCCTGCGGGGCTGACGCCGTCGCGGGCGTGAGGGTCCGGCGGGGGCAGGACAGCGCCGGGAAATCGGCTATGGAGGCCCGACGCAAGGAGAGCCCGATGCCCGAGACCGAGATCACCCTGGAGCGGATCGCCCTGATCCGCCGCCTCGTGGTGGCCTGGAACCCGCAAGGACACGGCGCGCCGATGATCCACCCGGACGCCCCTTACGGCAGCACCGACCGCGACGGCGACATCGCCAACGTCACGGGCGACGACGAGGGCGCGGAGGAGGAGCACCGCGCGGTCGGCGCGGCGCTCGCGGCCTTCGTGCGGCACGCCACGCTCAAGCCGGGGCGCTTCACCTACCACAACCCGCTGGTGAAGCTCGATCCGGCCCGCACCGGCGACGTCTTCCGCGATGCGGGCGGTGCGTCGCCGGAGCAGATCACGTTCGACGTGGACGGGGCGCATCTCGCGCTGGTCCGGCATCTGGCCGTGCTGTGGGACGAGGGCCGGGCGGTGCCGTTCGTCGATCCGGCCGCGCCCTACGGGGACGCGGATCTCGCCGGCTCGATGGCGCGGATCGTGGGTGGATCGACGGAGGATGCGGGTCGCCTGCACCACGCGATGCAGCCGGCCCTGCAGATCTTCCTGCGCTACGCCGACATCGCGCCGGGGGATTACGCGTAGCGCGCGATCTCCCTCCCCCTCTGCAGGGGAGGGTGGATCAGCTCAGCCCTCGCGCTTCTTGCGCTGGGCGAGCGTGCGCAGCCGAAGCGCGTTGAGCTTGATGAAGCCCGCGGCATCCCGGTGATCGTAGGCGACCGCACCCTCCTCGAAGGTGACGAGGTCCTGGTCGTAGAGCGAGTTCGGGCTCTCCCGGCCGATCACGTGGACGCCACCCTTGTAGAGCTTCAGCCGCACGCTGCCGGTCACCTTCTCCTGACTCCTGTCGATGAGCGCCTGGAGCATCTCGCGCTCGGGGCTGAACCAGAAGCCGTTGTAGATCAGCTCCGCGTATTGCGGCATCAGCTGGTCCTTCAGGTGCGCCGCGCCGCGGTCGAGGGTGATCGACTCGATGGCGCGGTGGGCCGGCAGCAGGATGGTGCCGCCGGGCGTCTCGTACATGCCGCGGCTCTTCATGCCGACGAAGCGGTTCTCGACGAGGTCGAGGCGGCCGATGCCGTTGGCCCGGCCGAGTTCGTTCAGCTTGGCGAGCAGCGAGGCCGGCGAGAGTTTCTCCCCGTCGATCGAGACCGCGTCGCCCCGCTCGAAGCCGATGGTGATCACGGTCGGCTGGTCCGGCGCCTCCTCCGGCGAGAGGGTGCGCGAGTAGACGTAGTCCGGCACCTCGACGGCCGGATCCTCCAGCACCTTGCCCTCCGAGGAGGCGTGCAGAAGGTTGGCATCGACCGAGAACGGGCTCTCGCCGCGCTTGTCCTTGGCGATCGGGATCTGGTGCTGCTCGGCAAACGCGATCAGCTGCTCGCGCGAGCGCAGGTCCCACTCGCGCCAGGGGGCGATCACGGTGACGTCGGGCTTGAGCGCGTAGTAGCCGAGCTCGAACCGGACCTGATCGTTGCCCTTGCCGGTGGCGCCGTGGCAGACCGCGTCCGCCCCGACCTTCTCGGCGATCTCGATCTGCTTCTTGGCGATGAGCGGCCGGGCGATCGAGGTGCCGAGCAGGTAGACGCCCTCGTAGACGGCGTTGGCGCGGAACATCGGGAAGACGTAGTCCCGCACGAACTCCTCGCGCAGGTCCTCGATGTAGATGTTCTCCGGCCGGATGCCGAGCAGCTCCGCCTTCCGGCGGGCCGGCTCCAGCTCCTCGCCCTGGCCGAGGTCGGCCGTGAACGTCACCACCTCGCAGCCGTAGGTGGTCTGCAGCCATTTCAGGATGATCGAGGTGTCGAGGCCGCCGGAATAGGCCAGCACGACCTTCTTCACGGGCTTCTGGTCGGGAGCGGACATCGGGGGGTTCCGGAGCGGGAGGGCAGGGGTCGCGGGCGGCTTATCGCGCGGACCCTCGGGCTGCAACCGGCGTGCCGGCCGGGGCGTTCGACCTGCAGCGCTGCCGCCCCATCTCAAGGTTCGGGTGCCGCGCCGCCGCCCCCGCGCGACGGCTCGGCGCTTGCATTTCCCGGTTCCTCCGTACGGAGACGCGTTCCCCATGGCCCGCCAGCCGACGATCGAGTTCTGGTACGAGTTCGCCTCGACCTACTCCTACCTCGCCGCCATGCGCATCGAGGCTGCGGCGGCCGAGGCGGGCGTCGCGGTGCGCTGGCGGCCCTTCCTGCTCGGCCCGATCTTCGCCGCCCAAGGGTGGACGACCTCGCCCTTCAACCTGTTCCCGGCCAAGGGCCGCAACATGTGGCGCGACCTTGCGCGCGAGGCGGCCCGCTACGGGCTTCCCCCGGTGACGCGCCCCGATCCCTTCCCGCAGAACAGCCTCTCGGCCACCCGCGCGGCGATCCTCGGGCAGGGCGAGGACTGGCTGATCCCCTTCACGCAGGCCGTCTTCCGCGCGAGCTTCGCGGAAGGACGCTCGATCGCCGAGCCCGCTTCCGTGATCGCGATCCTGGATTCGCTCGGGCTCGACGGCACCCAGCTCCTCAAGGCCGCGAGCGCGGAGGCCAACAAGACCCGGCTGCGGGTGGCGGGCGAGGAGGCGCGCTCGCGAGGGATCTACGGAGCGCCGAGCTTCCTGACCGAGGACGGCGAGCTGTTCTGGGGCAACGACCGGCTGGAGCAGGCGCTGGCCTGGGCGGTCGGGGAGCGCCCGCCCGGCCTGCTCTGACGGCCCCGGTTCCGCCGGGAAGCCTGTCCATCTCGGTCAGGCGCCGCTAGAAGGCCGGCGCCCCGAGAGACGGAACCCGACCCGATGCGCCCGACCCGCCGCCACCTTCTCTCGGCCTTCGTCGGCGCGGGCCTCGCGCCCGGCGCCGGCCTCGCCCAATCCTACGGCCAGCGCGTCGCGGTCGAGAACGACGAGGGCAAGGCGGTCGCCAACGCGATCCTGCCCGGCGAGATCACCGGCCAGATCCCGGCTCTGCGCGGCGTCACCTACGCGGGGCCGCGCGAGGCCGAGACCGCGCTCTACGAGTTCTTCGACTTCAACTGCCCCTGGTGCCGCAAGGCCGCCGCCGACGTCGTCTCGCTCCACACCAGCGACGCGGCCCTGCGGGTCGGGCTCGTGCACAACCCGATCCTCTCGCCGCAATCCGCCCAGGCCGCCAAGGTGATGCTCGCCGTCCAGCGCCGCCTCGGCTCGGCGGTGGCCTGGGACTTCTACCGCACGCTGCTCGGCCGGCCCGGCCGGATCGACGGCCCGGCGGCGCTGGCGCTCGCCGGCACCCTTGGCGCGCCGGCCAGCGAGATCGAGGCGGTCGCCGACAGCGACGAGGTGCGGCTGGCGCTCAAGAGCCACATGCGCATGGCCGCCGATCTCGGGCTCTACGCCACGCCCTCCTACGTCCTCGGAAACGCCGGGATCCTCGGTCATCCGGGAGCCCGCTCGCTCGCCCGGATGATCGCCAGCACCCGGCGCTGCGACCGGCTCGCCTGCTGAGCCGGGTCCCGCGCCAGGTCAGCCTCCGGAAAGGATCGGTCCCCATCCTGGCCGCGCCCGGACCCGGATTCGCCGGGCGGCACGGACCTGTGGACAAACAATGCACGCCCTCACCGCCCAGCTCCTCTGCATGGTCGCCGCCGTCATCTTGGGCGTGCTCGTGGCCGAGATGATCGAGACCCCGATCCGCACCTGGGCCAGCCGCCTCGCCGCCGGACTGCGCCGCTGAGGCAGAACGCCCGTCCGACCCGCCGCGCCGCCGCCACCCGATCGCGAGCGTCGCTCGCCTTGCGTGCCACCGTGTTGCCATGCTAGGCGGTCGCCGCGCCGGGCAGGGGTCTCTATGCCCCCGGTTTCCCGGGACAATCCCATTTCCCGCGGCCGTCCTTCCGAACCCCGTCGCGGGCCCGGATCCAGGGACGAAACCGCGGGCAAGGCAAAGAGAGAGCGGCGGGTGGCGCAGAACGGTTCCGAGGCAGGTCCCCTCGTCGCGGGCATGGCAGGCCGCTACGCCTCCGCCCTGTTCGAACTGGCCCGAGACGAGCGCCAGCTCGACGAGGTCGCCGCCGGTCTCGACCGGTTCGACGCGCTGCTCAAGGAGAGCGCGGACCTGCGCCGCCTCGTGAAGAGCCCCGTCTTCACCGCCGAGCAGCAGGCCGCCGCCATCGGCGCCGTGATCGAGAAGGCCGGCGTCACGGGGCTCGCCGCGAACTTCATCCGGCTCACCGCCGCGAACCGCCGCCTGTTCGCGCTGCCCGGGATGATCACCGCCTTCCGCGCCCTCGTGCAGGAATCGAAGGGCATCGTCCGCGCCGAGGTGCGCGTGGCGGAGAAGCCCTCCGACGCGGTGCTGGAGGAGATCAAGGCCTCCTTGCGCGACATCGCCAAGGCCGAGGTCGCGGTCGATCTCCACGTCGATCCCAGCCTGATCGGCGGCCTCGTCGTGAAGATGGGCTCGCGCATGGTCGACGCCTCGCTCCGCACGAAGCTCAACGGCATCCGCCTCGCGATGCGCGAAGCCCGGTAAGACCGGCGCACCGCATCCGACACCGACACTGAACAGATCCAGACAAGAGGCCCGACGATGGACATCCGCGCCGCCGAGATCTCCGCGATCCTGAAAGAGCAGATCAAGAACTTCGGCGAGGAGGCCGAGGTCTCCGAGGTCGGGCAGGTCCTGTCCGTCGGCGACGGCATCGCCCGCGCCTACGGCCTCGACAACGTCCAGGCCGGCGAGATGGTCGAGTTCGAGTCGGGCGTGCGCGGCATGGCGCTCAACCTCGAGCAGGACAACGTCGGCATCGTGATCTTCGGCTCCGACCGCGAGATCAAGGAAGGCCAGACCGTCAAGCGCACCGGCGCCATCGTGGACGTGCCCGTCGGCAAGGGCCTGCTCGGCCGCGTCGTCGACGCGCTCGGCAACCCGATCGACGGCAAGGGCCCGATCCAGTCGACCGAGCGCCGCCGCGTCGACGTGAAGGCCCCGGGCATCATCCCGCGCAAGTCCGTGCACGAGCCGATGGCCACCGGCCTCAAGGCGATCGACGCGCTCATCCCGGTCGGCCGCGGCCAGCGCGAGCTGATCATCGGCGACCGCCAGACCGGCAAGACCGCGATCGCGCTCGACACGATCCTCAACCAGAAGCCCGCCCACCAGGGCAGCGACGAGAAGGCCAAGCTCTTCTGCATCTACGTCGCCGTGGGTCAGAAGCGCTCGACGGTCGCCCAGTTCGTGAAGGTGCTGGAGGACCAGGGGGCGCTCGAGTACTCGATCGTCATCGCGGCCACCGCCTCGGACGCCGCCCCGATGCAGTTCATCGCGCCGTTCGCCGGCTGCGCCATGGGCGAGTACTTCCGCGACAACGGCATGCACGCCGTGATCGTGTACGACGACCTCTCGAAGCAGGCGGTGGCCTACCGCCAGATGTCGCTGCTGCTGCGCCGCCCGCCGGGCCGCGAGGCGTATCCCGGCGACGTGTTCTACCTCCACTCGCGCCTGCTGGAGCGCGCCGCCAAGATGGGCGACGCCGCCGGCAACGGCTCGCTGACCGCGCTGCCGGTCATCGAGACCCAGGCCAACGACGTCTCGGCCTACATCCCGACCAACGTGATCTCGATCACCGACGGCCAGATCTTCCTCGAGACCGACCTGTTCTACCAGGGCATCCGCCCGGCGGTGAACGTCGGCCTCTCGGTCTCGCGGGTGGGCTCCTCGGCCCAGACCAAGGCGATGAAGAAGGTCGCCGGCAAGATCAAGGGCGAGCTGGCGCAGTACCGCGAGATGGCGGCCTTCGCGCAGTTCGGCTCCGACCTCGACGCCTCGACCCAGCAGCTCCTGAACCGCGGCTCGCGGCTCACCGAGCTCCTGAAGCAGCCGCAATTCTCGCCGCTGAAGATGGAGGAGCAGGTCGCGGTGATCTACGCCGGCGTTAACGGCTACCTCGACAAGCTGCCCGTGGCGAAGGTGCGTCCCTTCGAGGACCAGCTGCTCTCGACGCTCCGCTCGAAGCACCAGGACCTGCTCGACGCCATCGGCACCTCGAAGGACCTCTCGGACGACAACGCCGCGAAGCTGAAGAGCGTCGTCGAGTCCGTCGCCAAGAGCGTCGCGTAAGCGCACGGCATCAACTGCGGGGGCACCCTCGGGCGCCCCCGCCTCTGGCCCTTGAGACCACCGGACCGCTTCGATGCCGAGTTTGAAGGACCTGCGGAACCGCATCACCTCGGTGAAGGCGACGCAGAAGATCACCAAGGCCATGCAGATGGTCGCCGCCGCCAAGCTGCGGCGCGCCCAGATGGCCGCCGAGAACGGCCGTCCCTACGCCGAGAAGATGGCCGCGGTGCTCGGCAACCTCGCGGGCAACCTCGTCGGCGGCGTCGGCGCCCCGCGCCTGCTCTCGGGCACCGGCCAGGACCGGGTGCACCTGCTCGTGGTCTGCACCGGCGACCGGGGTCTGGCCGGCGCCTTCAACTCCTCGATCGCGCGCCTCGCCCGCGACCACGCCAACCGGCTGATGGCCGAGGGCAAGACCGTGAAGATCATCACGGTCGGCAAGAAGGGCCTCGACGTCCTGCGCCGCCAGTTCCGCGAGCAGATCATCGCCTCGCGCGACATCCGCGGCAACCGGCCGGTGGACTACGAGTTCGCCGCCGAGATCGCCGACGACATCCTCTCGCGCTTCGAGGCGGGCGAGTTCGACGTCGCGACCTTGTTCTACGCCGAGTTCCGCTCGGTGATCTCGCAGATCCCGACCGCGCAGAAGATCATCCCGGCCGAGCTGCCGCAGGCCCAGACCAAGGGCGCCGGGGCCGACGCGGCGCTCGAGTTCGAGCCCGACGAGGAGTCCATCCTCGACGCGCTGCTGCCGAAGAACCTCACGGTGCAGATCTTCCGCGCACTCCTGGAGAACGCCGCCTCCGAGCAGGGCGCGCGCATGAGCGCCATGGACTCCGCCACCCGCAACGCCGGCGAGATGATCAAGAAGCAGACGCTGATCTACAACCGCACGCGTCAGGCCATGATCACCAAGGAACTCATCGAGATCATCTCGGGCGCCGAGGCGCTCTGATCGTCACGACAATCCCGAGCGCGCCGCGCGCGCTCCCGTCCGCAACAGAATCGAAGGGTCCGCACACATGGCCAGCACCGCTCTCCCCGGCACCGGCTCCAACAAGGTCGGCAAGATCACCCAGGTCATCGGTCCCGTCGTCGACGTGCAGTTCGACGGCCACCTGCCGGAGATCCTGAACGCGCTCGAGACCAAGAACAACGGCGCCCGCCTCGTGCTCGAGGTGGCCCAGCAGCTCGGCGAGAACACCGTCCGCTGCATCGCGATGGACACCTCCGAGGGCCTGACCCGCGGCCAGGAGTGCACCGATACCGGCGAGCCCATCAAGGTGCCGGTCGGCATGAACACGCTCGGCCGCATCATGAACGTCATCGGCGAGCCGATCGACGAGGCCGGCCCGGTCGTCACCGACACCTACCGCGCCATCCACCAGCCGGCCCCGGCCTACGACGAGCAGTCGACCGAGGCGCAGATCCTCGTCACCGGCATCAAGGTGGTGGACCTGCTCGCCCCCTACGCCAAGGGCGGCAAGATCGGCCTGTTCGGCGGCGCCGGCGTCGGCAAGACCGTGCTGATCATGGAGCTGATCAACAACATCGCGAAGGTGCACTCGGGCTACTCGGTCTTCGCCGGCGTCGGCGAGCGCACCCGCGAGGGCAACGATCTCTACCACGAGATGATCGAGTCCAACGTCAACAAGAACCCGAAGGAGAACAACGGCTCGGCCGAGGGCTCCAAGTGCGCCCTGGTCTACGGCCAGATGAACGAGTCGCCCGGCGCCCGCTCGCGCGTCGCGCTCACCGGCCTGACCATCGCGGAGCAGTTCCGCGACGAGGGCCAGGACGTGCTCTTCTTCGTCGACAACATCTTCCGCTTCACGCAGGCGGGCTCCGAGGTGTCGGCGCTTCTCGGCCGCATCCCTTCGGCGGTGGGCTACCAGCCGACGCTCGCCACCGACATGGGCGCCCTGCAGGAGCGCATCACCACCACCACCAAGGGCTCGATCACCTCGGTGCAGGCCATCTACGTGCCGGCCGACGACCTGACCGACCCGGCGCCGGCCGCCTCGTTCGCCCACCTCGACGCCACGACCGTGCTCTCGCGCTCGATCGCCGAGAAGGGCATCTACCCGGCGGTGGATCCGCTCGACTCGACCTCGCGCATGCTCTCGCCGACGATCCTCGGGGAGGAGCACTACTCGGTCGCCCGCCGCGTCCAGCAGACCCTGCAGCGCTACAAGGCGCTCCAGGACATTATCGCGATCCTGGGCATGGACGAGCTGTCCGAGGAGGACAAGCTGACGGTGGCCCGCGCCCGCAAGATCGAGCGCTTCTTCTCGCAGCCCTTCTCGGTGGCCGAGGTGTTCACCGGCTCGCCCGGCAAGCAGGTCGCGCTGGAAGACACCATCAAGGGCTTCAAGGGCCTCGTGAACGGCGACTACGACGACCTCCCCGAGGCCGCCTTCTACATGGTCGGCACCATCGAGGAGGCCCAGGAGAAGGCCAAGAAGCTGAAGGCCGCCGCCTAAGGCCGTCCTGCCCCTCCCGCTCTCCGGGGAGGGGCGCTCTATCGGCTCCGGCCCGCGCGCGGGCCGGGCAAGCCTCTCGGATCCGGGAACAGTTCAGGCGATGGCCACCTTCCACTTCGATTTCGTCGGCCCCGAGCGGTCGCTGTATTCCGGCGAGGTCGAGTCGGTGCAGCTGCCCGGCTCGGAGGGCGAGATGACCGTCCTGCCCGGGCACGCCCCGGTGCTGACCACCCTGCGGGTCGGCGTCATCGTGGTCACCGAGTCCCAGGGCAGCGGCAAGCGCATCTACGTGCGCGGCGGCTTCGCCGATGTCGGCCCGACCAGCGTCACGGTGCTCGCCGAGCGCGCCGCGCCGATCGAGGAGCTGACGCCGGAATCGATCGACCGCGACATCGAGGCGGCCCAGCTCGCCCACGACGCGACCGAGGACCAGCAGAAGCGCCAGGAGCTGAACGCGCAGATCGTGCAGCTGCAGGAGACCAAGACCCTGCTGCGGCTCTGATCCGTCCCCCCGAACGGCGGCCTCCGATCGCAGGCCC
>NZ_LSIX01000205.1:0-7667 GCF_001556475.1 Methylobacterium sp. CCH5-D2
GGCCAAGGCCGAGCCCGCCGCGCCGCCCCCGCCGACGCGCTGAGATCTTTTCGTACCAAGCGCCTGAGCGACTTGGTGTAAGGATCAGTCACACACGCCGTCGTCCCGGGCCGTTCGACGCCCGGGCCGGCGGCGCCTTCATTGGAGCACTCGCGGGCACGCAGCCGTCCCCGCGAGGGACGAACGATACGAGAGACCCCATGGATTTGCCGACCGTCGCGATCGTCGGCCGGCCGAATGTCGGCAAGTCGACCCTGTTCAACCGCCTGATCGGCCGCAAGCTCGCCCTGGTGGACGACCGTCCCGGCGTCACACGCGACCGGCGGGAGGGGGACGTGCAGTTCGGCGGCCTGGCGTTCCGCATCATCGACACGGCGGGGCTCGAGGAGGCCGACGAGGATTCGCTGACCGGCCGCATGCGCATGCAGACCGAGGCCGCGATCCTCGCCGCCGACGTGGTGCTGTTCGTCATCGACGCCCGCGCGGGCGTGCTGCCGGCCGACCAGCCCTTCGCCGAACTGGTGCGCCGCTCCGGCGTGCAGGTCATCCTCATCGCCAACAAGGCGGAAGGCGGCGGCGGGCTCGCCGGGGCCTACGATGCCTTCCGCCTCGGCCTCGGCGACCCGATCCCGTTCTCGGCCGAGCACGGCGAGGGCCTGGGCGAGCTGCACGAGGCGCTGAGGGATGCGCTGCCGAAGCCGGACCCGGATATGGAGGACGACGACGCGGACGCGCCCGGCGGCCGTCCCTTGCGCGTCGCCATCGTCGGCCGCCCGAACGCCGGCAAATCGACCCTGATCAACCGGATGCTCGGCGAGGACCGCCTGCTCGTCGGTCCCGAGGCGGGCATCACCCGCGACTCGATCTCGCTCGATTGGGAATGGCGCGGGCGCCGGATCAAGCTGCACGACACGGCCGGCATGCGCCGCCGCGCCCGCATCGACGACAAGCTGGAGAAGCTCGCGGTCTCGGACGGCCTGCGCGCCGTGCGCTTCGCAGAGGTGGTGGTGGTGCTCCTCGACGCCACGATCCCGTTCGAGAAGCAGGATCTCACCATCGTCGATCTCGTCGAGAGCGAGGGCCGGGCACTCGTCATCGGCCTCAACAAGTGGGACCTCGTCGCCGACCAGCCGGGCCTGCTGAAGACCCTGCGCGAGGACTGCACCCGCCTGCTGCCGCAGGTCCGCGGCGTCTCGGTGGTGCCGCTCTCGGGGCTTGCCGGCAATGGTATCGACAAGCTGATGGAGGCCGTGGTCCAGGCCTCCGAGGTCTGGGACCGGCGCGTCTCAACCTCGCGGATCAACGACTGGCTCTCCGAGGCGACCAGCCGCAACCCGCCGCCCGCGGTCTCCGGCCGGCGCATCAAGATCCGCTACGCCACCCAGGTGAAGAGCCGTCCGCCGCACTTCGCGCTGTTCGGCAACCAGCTCAACGCCCTGCCGAAATCCTACACCCGCTATCTCGTCAACGGCCTACGCGAGGCCTTCGACCTGCCGGGCACGCCGATCCGGCTATCCTTGCGGACGTCCGAGAACCCGTTCGACAAGCGCTGATCAGGGGCGTCCCGGGGTCTGGCCGCGGCTCGTCGCGGCCAGCCAGTCCACCACCGCGTCGAGGGCCTGACGGTTGGTCAGTCCCTGCTCGCGGGCGGCTTCGAAGGCGGCGATCTGCGCATCCGCGCTGGTGCCGTCGGCGAGGATGGTGCGGGCGCGCGCCGCCTCCTCGGCGCAGCCGAGCGCGGCCGCGTCCTCGGCGATCAGGTCGAGCAGCGCGTCGAGGGCTTGCCCATAAGGAAGCGCCTCCTCCCGCGCCTCGTCGATCAGCTCGGCCCCGATGCCGCTGCGCTGGGCCCGCCACAGGTTCTCCTCGGCGAGCGCACGCGAGACGCCGTCGAGACCGGCATTCAGGTCGGGCCTCCGCACCACGAGGCGCACGAGACAGCGGAACAGGGCGGCGATGGCCAGCGCATCCTCCAGCCGCGTGCAGGAATCGGCGATGCGCAGCTCCAGGGTCGGGAACTTGATCGAGGGCCGGAGCGACCACCACAGGAAGCTCGGATCCTGGATCGAGCCGGCACGCTCCATGATGCGGACGTAGCGGGCGTAGGCCTCCGGTCCCGGGAACAGCTCGGGGAGGCCGGTGCGGGGCAGTTCGCCGAAGGCGCTGAGCCGGTAGGCGGTGAGCCCCGTGGGCTTGCCCTGCCAGAAGGGCGAGGAGGCCGAGAGCGCGAAGAGCAGGGGCTGGAACGGCAGCAGCCGGTTCATCAGGTCGATGCGTGCGTCCGGATCCGGAACCTCGACATGGACGTGCATGCCGCAGATCAGGCTGCGCCGGCCGGCGAGGCCGACGTCGCGCAGAATGCCGCGGTAGCGATCGCCCTTGGTCGGCAATTGCCGGGCCCAGTCGGCGACCGGGTGCGTGCCGGCGGCGAAGACGAGGAGTTCGTGCGCGGCCGCGACGTCGGCGAGCGCCGCGCGCTGCCGGGCGAGGCTCTCCCGCGCGGCGCCGAACTCGGTCACCGGCGGCGTGCAGACCTCAACCTGGCATTGCAGCAGCTCGCGCCCGGTCTCGGGCAGGCGCTCGGCAACCTCCGTGTGGAACGGCTTCACCGACCGGCGGGGCGTGCCTCGGGTCTCGGCATCGGCCAGAAAATACTCTTCCTCGATGCCGAAGCGGAAGGACGCTGAACGCATTGTGACCCTCGGGGACGCGTGCGCATCAACTCCCGAAGCGCCACAAAGGTGCCGCTAAGGCGTCCGCAGAGCCCCGCCCACAAGCCAGGCCGGGTCGAACCAGCGGTCGGCCTCGCCGTCGTAGGGCAGGCGCGTGATGTCCCAGTGCTGGATGTACTGCGCGTAGACGTTCCAGACCGCGATGCCGCCGCCCACGAAGATGCGCCGGCCCGGGTAGCGCTTCAGCACCGCTTCCGGATCCTCGTGCGAGCGGATCACGTCGATGGTGCGGTCCTTGAAGGCGAATTCGGGCACAGAGGCCACCGTCTTCGGGCCGGCGATCAGCACGTGACCCATCGTCAGCGCGAAGAAGCGCGTCACGTCCTCCACGAAGAGCGGGTCGGTGTTGCCCTCCCAGGGCAGGTGCCCGTTGAGGCCGAGCTGGCCCCGCTGGCCGATGGCGCAGATGCAGCGGACGTCGATCATGGCACGCGAACCCGGAAGTGAGGGGGCGGGCTCTGCCCGAACCCGCCGGGGCCTTGGGCCCCGGACCCCCTTACTCGGGGGCGCGGAATTCCAGAACCCGATCGCTCGGGAAATCGTAGAGTTTGCCGGTGTCCTCGGAGGCCGGGCTCGCCAGCCGCACGATGTGCGGGGCGAGATCCTCGGGGGTCTTCAGCGTCTCCGGGTCCTCGCCCGGCATCGCCGCGGCGCGCATACTGGTGCGCAGCGGGCCCGGGTTGAGCAGCATCGCCCGGATCCGCGTGTTGGCGGTCTCGGCCGCGTAGGTGCGAACCAGCGCCTCCAGGGCCGCCTTCGAGACGGAGTACGGCCCCCAGTAGGCCCGGCACTTCGAGGCCGCGCCCGACGAGACGAAGACCGCACGGCCGGCATCCGACATCTGTAGCAGCGGGTCGAGCGAGCGGATCAGGCGCCAGTTCGCCGTGACGTTGATCGCCATCACCTGGTCCCAGACCTTCGGGGTGACGTGCCCGACCGGCATCAGGTTGCCGAGGATGCCGGCATTGCCGACCACGATGTCGAGCCGCCGCCAGCGCTCGTTGATCGCCGCGCCGAGGCGATCGATCCCGTCATAGTCGGTGAGGTCGAGCGGCACGAGGGTGGCGCTCGCCCCCCGCTGACGGATCGCGTCGTCCAGTTCCTCCAGCGCGCCCTGCGTGCGGGCGACCGCGATCACGTGCGCACCCGCTTCCGCCAGCGCCAGCGCCGCGGCCCGGCCGATGCCGCGCGAGGCGCCGGTGACGACGGCGACGCGGCCGTCGAGAACCTTCTCCGCCATGGCTTCAGTCCGCCTCGGCCAGCATCGCGAAGCGCTTCGGCCCCGCGATGGCGAGATCCGTCAGCGCGGTCGGGTACTCGCCGGTGAAGCAATGGTCGGTGTATTGCGGGCAGGCGCTGTCGCGTGCCTCCTCGCCCATTGCCCGGTAGAGGCCGGGGATCGACAGGAAGGCCAGGGAGTCGGCGCCGATGTACTGGCGCATTCCTTCGAGGTCGTGGGTCGCGGCAAGGAGCTTCTCGCGCTCCGGCGTGTCGATGCCGTAGAAGTCCGGGTGCATGATCGGCGGGCTGGCGATGCGGAAATGCACCTCGCTGGCGCCCGCCTCGCGCATCATCCGCACGATCTTCACCGAGGTGGTGCCGCGCACCAGGCTGTCGTCGACGAGCACGATGCGCTTGCCCTCGATCGCCGCGCGGTTGGCCGAGTGCTTCATGCGCACGCCGAGCTCGCGCACCGATTGTGTGGGCTGGATGAAGGTGCGGCCGACATAGTGGTTGCGGATGATGCCCATCTCGAAGGGCAGGCCGGTCTCCTGCGCGAAACCCAGCGCCGCCGGCACGCCGGAATCCGGCACCGGCACCACCACGTCCGCCTCCACGGGCGTCTCGCGGGCGAGCTCGTGGCCGATGTTCTTGCGCACCGCGTAGACGCTCTTGCCGTTCACGACCGAGTCGGGCCTCGCGAAGTAGATGTACTCGAAGATGCAGGGGCGCATCGGCCGGGCCTCGGCGAAGCGGATCGACTCGACGCCCTCTTCCGAGATCACCACGATCTCGCCGTTCTCGATGTCGCGCACGAACTTGGCGCCGATGATGTCGAGGGCGCAGGTCTCGGAGGCCAGCATGTAGCGGCCGTCGAGCTCGCCCAGCACCAGCGGGCGGATGCCCTGCGGGTCGCGGGCGCCGATCAGCTTCTTGTTGGTCAGCGCCACGATCGCGTAGGCGCCCTCGATCGCCTGGAGCGCGTCGATGAAGCGCTCGATGATCCGCGGTTTGCGCGAGCGGGCCGCAAGGTGGAGGATCACCTCGGTGTCCGAGGTCGATTGCGTGATGGCGCCGTCGCGCACGAGGTCGCGGCGGATCGAGAGCGCGTTGGTCAGGTTGCCGTTGTGGGCCACCGCGAGGCCCCCGCTGGCCAGCTCCGCGAAGAGCGGCTGAACGTTGCGCAGGATGGTGCCGCCGGTCGTCGAGTAGCGCACGTGGCCGATCGCGGCACGGCCCTTCAGGCGGGCGATGGTCTCGCCGTCCGAGAAGGAGTCGCCGACGAGGCCGGGGCGGCGCTCGGAGTGGAACACCGCGCCGTCGAAGGAGACGATGCCCGCCGCCTCCTGGCCGCGGTGCTGCAGGGCGTGCAGCCCCAGCGCCACGATGGCGGAGGCGTCCGGATGATCGAAGATGCCGAAGACGCCGCACTCCTCGCGCAGCGTATCGCCGTCGAGATCGAGGTCGAAATCGGCGGAAGCGGAAGCAACGGCGCGGTCGGGCATGCTCGATGTCGGTCCCTGATGGCCGCCGGGATCCGGCGGCGGGCGCCGGATATGCTGGCGCGGGCCGTGAGGCAATGCTGCGTGGAATCATTCCACCCGGCCGCCTCGACCGCGGTTATCTAGGGGCTTTCCGCCCGCCGACCAAGCGCCGGCGCGCGCAGGTCAGCGTCGCGGCGCCGGCGTGGCTGCGCCGTCCGTGCGGCGCTGGGCCGGGGTCTCGTCGGCCGGGGCATCGACCGGCTCGTTTGGGGGAGTGTCGACCTTCGGCTTCTTGAACTGCTTGAGGAAGCCTTCCGGATTCTCGGGCAATTGCGCGACGAGCGCGTCGCCGGACTTCTCCAGCATCGGGCGCGAGCGCGCCTGCGAGGCCCAGTCCGGCACCTTGCCCTGTACGAGCCAGGACAGGAACACCCAGCCGATCACGCAGATCAGGAAGCCGCGCGCGGCCCCGAACAGGAAGCCGAGCGAGCGATCGACCGCGCCGATGCGCGAGTCGAGCACCACGTCGGAGATCTTCACGGTGATGATCGAGACGACGATCAGCGTCGCCAGGAAGATCGCGGCGATCGAGGCGACGAGCGCCACCGTGTCGCTGTTCACGTGCTGCTTCACGGTCGGCAGCAGCATGGGGTGGAACTTCCAGGCCACCGCCGCGGCGGCGACCCAGGCGATGATCGCGAGCACCTCGCGGGTCACGCCGCGCACGGCCGCGAGCAGCGCGGAGATCACCACGATGCCGAGCACGACGAGATCGAGGATGGAGAACGGCATCAGCGCATCTGGGTCGGGCGGGGATCGGCCATGGGCGGTGGTCGCGCGGCTCCCCCGGGGACCGCGGCGCCTGTATATCCCGAGGAACCTCAGCCGTCACCCTTGTGCGGGGATTGCGCGCAACCGGTGGGCGAAGGGCTAATCCGCCTCCTCGTAGCGCGGATTGTGGTTGCGGCCGCGCCCGCCGCGCTTGGGCCCGTTGGCCGCGATGCCCGCCACCATGTCGGCGATGTGGCGCAGCGCCTCGGTGGCGAGCGCCCGGTCGGCTGTCTCGCGGCCCTGAGGCATCAAGGCCTTGGCGAAGCCGAGCTTCTGCGCCTCCTTCAGGCGGGCGCTCGCCTGCGCGACGGGCCGGATCGCGCCCGACAGGCCGATCTCGCCGAAATAGACGGTCTCCGGGGGCAGGGCCGAGCCGGAGAGCGAGGAGACCAGCGCCGCCGCCACCGCGAGGTCGGCCGCGGGCTCGGAGATGCGCAGGCCGCCAGCGACGTTGAGATAGACGTCGTGGCCCGAGAGCCGGATGCCGCCATGGGCCTCCAGCACCGCGAGCACCATCGAGAGCCGGTTCGGGTCCCAGCCGACCACCGCTCGGCGCGGCATGCCGAGGGCCGAGGGCGCCACCAGCGCCTGGATCTCGACCAGCAGCGGGCGCGTGCCCTCCATGCCGGCGAAGACCGCGGTGCCCGCCGCCTGATGGTCGCGCCCCGCCAGGAATAGGGCGGAGGGGTTCGGCACCTCGGCCAAGCCGCCGTCCGTCATCTCGAACACGCCGATCTCGTCGGTCGGACCGAAGCGGTTCTTCACCGCGCGCAGGATGCGGAAATGGTGGCCCTGGTCGCCCTCGAAGGAGGCGACCGCATCGACCATGTGCTCGACCACGCGCGGTCCCGCGATCTGCCCGTCCTTGGTGACGTGGCCCACCAGGATCACCGCCGTGCCGGTGGTCTTGGCGAAGCGGATCAGGCTCTGGGCCGAGGAGCGCACCTGCGTGACGGTGCCGGGCGCGGAATCGACCGTCTCGGTCCACATGGTCTGGATCGAGTCGATGATGGCGAGCGCGGGCGGGCGCCCTTGCGAGAGCGTCTCGACGATGTCCTCGACGTTGGTCTCGGCGGCGAGCTCCACCGGCCGGTCGGCGAGTCCGAGGCGCTCGGCCCGCAGGCGCACCTGTCCCACCGCCTCCTCGCCCGAGATGTAGGCGACGCGCTGGCCCGTGCCGGCCATGGCGGCCGAGGCCTGCATCAGGAGGGTGGACTTGCCGATGCCGGGATCGCCGCCGAGCAGGATCACCGAGCCGCGCACGAAGCCGCCGCCGGTGACGCGGTCGAGTTCGGCGATGCCCGAGGGGATGCGCGGCGCCTGCTTGGCCTCGCCGGTCAGCCCTTCGAGCGGAAAGACACGGCCCCGCGCCCGCGAGGGCCGGGTCGCGGCGGGGCCC
>NZ_LSIX01000206.1:0-618 GCF_001556475.1 Methylobacterium sp. CCH5-D2
TGGAGGCGGTGGGCCAGCTCACCGGCGGCCTCGCGCACGACTTCAACAACCTGCTGGCGGGCATCTCCGGCTCCCTGGAACTGATGGGCACGCGGATCGCCCAGGGCCGCCTGTCGGACGTCGACAAGTACATGGCCGCCGCCCAGGGCGCGGCCAAGCGCGCCGCCGCCCTGACGCACCGGCTCCTCGCCTTCTCCCGGCGCCAGACCCTCGACCCGCGCCCGACCAACGTGAACGCGCTCGTGGAGGGCATGACCGACCTGATCCAGCGCACGGTCGGGCCGAGCATCCCGGTCGAGGCCGTGGGGGCGACCGGCCTCTGGCCGGCGCTGGTCGATCCGAGCCAGCTCGAGAACGCGCTCCTGAACCTCTGCATCAACGCCCGCGACGCCATGCCGGACGGCGGGCGCATCACGGTCGAGACCGCCAACCGCTGGATGGACCGCGAGGCCGCCCGCGCCCACGAGATCCCGGAGGGCCAGTACCTGTCCCTGTGCGTGACCGACACCGGCACCGGCATGCCACCCGAGATCGTCGCGCGCGTCTTCGAGCCCTTCTTCACAACGAAGCCGATCGGCCAGGGCACGGGCCTCGGCCTCTCGATGATCTACGGCTTCG
>NZ_LSIX01000207.1:0-313 GCF_001556475.1 Methylobacterium sp. CCH5-D2
TTGCGCACGATCTCCTGGGTCGCCGCGCCCTGCTCCTCCACCGCCGCCGCGATCGCGTTGGCGACGCCGCTCAAGTCGCGGATCCGGCCCGTGATCCCGCCGATGGCGCCGACCGCCTGATCCGTCGAGCCCTGGATCCGGCCGATCTGCGTTGAGATCTCCTCCGTCGCCCGCGCCGTCTGGGCGGCGAGCTCCTTCACCTCGGCGGCCACCACCGCGAAGCCGCGCCCCGCCTCGCCGGCGCGCGCCGCCTCGATCGTGGCGTTGAGCGCCAAGAGGTTGGTCTGGCCGGCGATCTGCGAGATCAGCGCCA
>NZ_LSIX01000020.1:0-3930 GCF_001556475.1 Methylobacterium sp. CCH5-D2
GGCGGGCGCTCCGCAACGCCGCCCTCGACCTCGTGGCGGCCGGCGACCCGCAGACCGGCGCCGCCCGCGCCGCGGCGCACTTCGAGGCCGCCACCAACATGACCGACCGGCTGGCGGCGCTCGGCACGCTGGCGCTGATCCCCGGCGAGGCCCGGGAGGCCGCGTTCGCCGCCTTCGCCGAGCGCTACGCCGAGGAGCCGCTCGTCCTCGACAAGTGGTTCGCCGTCCAGGCGATGATCCCCGAGGACGGCACCCTCGCGCGCATCGCGCGCCTCACGGCGCACCCGGCCTTCGCGCTGACGAACCCGAACCGCGTCCGGGCCCTCATCGGCTCCTTCGCGTTCGGCAACCCGACCCAGTTCGCGCGGCCGGACGGGGCCGGCTTCGCCCTCGTCGCCGACACGGTCCGGGCGCTCGACAGCACGAATCCGCAGGTCGCCGCCAAGCTGCTCACGGCCTTCGGATCCTGGCGCCGCCTGAAAAAAACACGCGCCTGTAAGGCCGAGGAAATCCTCAAGCAGATCAAGACGATCCCGGGCCTGTCGCGGGACGTGGCCGACATCGCGGCGCGCAGTCTTGCGCCAATTAACCATTTGTAAACCAAACCGAAATAGCCGCCGGGGCGAATCCGCAACAGCCTCCCGCTGTCAAGCTGTAGCCTCAAAAATCCGTGGACAATCGCGGCGGCCCCAAGGCATATTGAATCCAGATTCGGGACGGCGCCGAGCGCCTCCCGACATCCCGATTTTCCCTAGGACGAGGTCCGGACATGCCGGAGGCGGCTTCCGCTTCCCTCTCCGCGCGTGCGGACACGATCTTGGGCGTCCACTGGCCGGCCCGTGCCAGGAGCGGGCGCCTCGCCCGGGTCGAGGCGGGGCTGCGCTACGCCATCCCCGCGCTGCTCTCGTGCTTCCTGGCCTGCCTCGTCGGCCTCACCGTCGTCCATGTCCGCGGCGAGCGCGACGAGATCGCGGCGGCCGCCGCCGCCGAGATCACGACGACGCTCCGGCTCGCCGCCGCGTTGCCGGGCGGCTCCATCGACCTCGCGGCGCTCGCGGCCGGTCAGGCCCGGACCGAGCGGCGCCTGCTTCTGATCGCCCCCGACGCGCGCATCCTCGCGGCCCAGCCGCCGCTGCCGGCCGGGCAGGACCGGCTCGTGCAGGTGCTCGGGGAGGCCGAGGCGCTGACGGTTCTCGGGCAGCGGGCCGGCGTCCTGACCCTGACGCCCCCGGGCGGCGAGCCGGTGCTCGCCGCGATGGGGCGGCTGCCGGACGGGCAGAGCCTCGCCGTGGTTCAGCCCCTGGCGCCCCTGCTGGCGGGCTGGCGCGAGCGCGCCCGCGACCAGACGGTGCTGGTCGGCGCCGCGATCCTCGTGATCCTCGGCGTCGCCGTGGCCTACGGGCTCCAGAGCCGCCGGGCGCAGACGGCCGACCGGGTCTGCGAGCAGATCCGCCAGCGCCTCGACATCGCCCTCGGCCGCGGCGGCTGCGGCCTCTGGGACTGGGACATCCCGCGCGGGCGGATCTACTGGTCGAACTCGATGTACGCGCTCCTCGGCTACCGGCGCGAGCACGAGTACCTCTCCTTCGGCACCGTGAACGCCCTGGTGCACCCGGACGATGGCGACCTCTACAGCCTCGCCCGCGGGCTGGCGGCCAACCAGACCTCGGTGGACCACGCCTTCCGGATGCGCGGCGCCGACGGCGCCTACGTCTGGCTGCGCACCCGCGCCGAGGTGGTGCCCGACCCCAACGACGGCGGCAGCCACCTCGTCGGCATCGCCATCGACGTGAGCGAGCAGCACCAGCTCGCCGAGACCAGCGCCACCGCCGACATGCGCCTGCGCGACGCGATCGAGGCGATCTCGGAAGCCTTCGTGCTCTGGGACACCGGCAACAAGCTGGTCCTGTGCAACTCGAAATTCCGCCACCTGCACGCCCTCAACCCGGAGGACGCGCAACCCGGCCGCCGCTACACCGAGGTGATGAGCCGGGGCATGCTCCCGCAGATCCGGCGCGAGATGCCGGAATCGGGGGCTGCCACCGCCCGCACCTTCGAGGCGGAGCTGACGGACGGGCGCTGGCTCCAGATCAGCGAGCGCCGCACCAAGGACGGCGGCTACGTCTCGGTCGGGACCGACATCACCAGCCTGAAGCGGCACCAGGAGCAGCTCGTCGCCTCGGAGCGCGAGCTGATCGAGACGGTCAAGGACCTCAAGCGCTCCCGCCGCACCCTCGAGGTCCAGACCCAGCAGCTCGCCGACCTCGCCGAGCGCTACCTCGACCAGAAGGCCACCGCCGAGACCGCGAGCCAGGCAAAATCCGATTTCCTCGCCAACATGAGCCACGAGCTGCGCACGCCGCTCAACGCCATCATCGGCTTCGCGGACGTGATGGCCAGCGGGGTGTTCGGTCCCCTCGGCTCGCCGCGCTACACCGAGTACTGCCGCGACATCGGCGAGAGCGGGCACTACCTGCTCTCGGTCATCGACGACATCCTCAACATGTCCCGCATCGAGGGGCATCGCGTCCGCCTCGCCCCGCGCGAGATCCCGGCGGAGCAGGCCGTGAATGCGGCGCTGAAGCTCGTCGCCGAGGCGGCGCGGGCGAAGTCGCTGCATGTCGGCCTCGACATCGCGCCCGACCTGACGGTGCTCGCCGACGCGCGCGCCCTGCACCAGATCCTGACCAACCTCCTGCAGAACGCCGTGAAGTTCACCGCCGCCGAGGGCCGCGTCGTGGTGCGCGCCCGCCGGGCCGGCGACCGCACCCACATCTTCGTGGAAGACACCGGCATCGGCATCCCGCGCACCGTCCTGCCCCGCCTCGGCCAGCCCTTCGTGCAGGTCGAGGCCAACATGACCCGCAGCCACAAGGGCTCGGGGCTGGGCCTCGCCATCGCGCGCTCGATGGCGGAGCTGCACGGCGGCTCCCTGCGGATCCGCTCCGAGGTCGACCAGGGCACGATCGTGCTGGTGCGACTGCCCGCCCCCACCCCGGAGCGCCTGGCCCAGGCCGCCGCGATGGCGGCGCCCGACGCGGGCGCGCAGGAGACGGTGGCCGCCCTGCGCGAGGCCTCGGGCGCGACGCGCCGCCGCGAGATGGCCCGCGCGGCGATCTGATTCAGCGCAGGTAGATCACGCTGTAGAGCGTGCGCCGCAGCTCCGCCTCCCAGAGCCAGATCCGGCCGTCCTCGCAGCGCTCGCGAATGCCGGGGCGCATGTGGGCGCAGTAGGCGCCCGTGTTGTCCTGCACGCGGTACTGGCAGCGCCCGCCGACCCGGCGGCGGGCCACCACGGTGCTCGAATGGTCGGCGGCGAGATCCGGGTCCTTCGGGTCGCGCGCCTCGAGGATGTACCAGCTGTAGCCGATCGTGGGCGCCCGGCCCCGGTCGAGGGCGTAGTCGAGCATCGCCAGCATCCGGTCGATCCGCGTCCGCGCCGGAAGCTTGCCGGTCTCGATCATCGCCATGAACTCGAGCTGGTTCGAGGCCACCCGGTAGGAGACCGGCAGCAGCGGCACCGGCGAGGGCCTGCGTCGGCAGAGTGCCGCGACCCGCGCCATCCAGGCCGCGTTGAGGGCGTCGGCCCGGCGGCTGCGCAGCCGCTCCACCGTCGCGCCGGTCGCCCGGAAGCACTGGTTCGGCGCCCGCACGTAGGCGCCGTAGCGCTGCGCCAGGAAGAAGCGGGCGTGGTGCGCGTAGCCCTCGTGCGAGGGCAGGTCGCGCTCGTCGCAGAGCCCGTCGAGATTGTAGAGCAGCGCCGCCGCGTCCTCCTCGCCGCCCTCCAGCTTGTCGAAGTAGGGCTCGTGGCGGGGGTTGCGGGTCGGGTCGATGTCGACCGCGTTGCGGCTCCAGGCGATGTCCTCGCGGAAGCGCGGATGCGCCCGGAGGTGCCGGGCGAGGCGCGGATCGGGCAGCGCGGCGAGGCGC
>NZ_LSIX01000208.1:0-1440 GCF_001556475.1 Methylobacterium sp. CCH5-D2
CGTCCCGCCCGCCCCGTCTTCCGCCGCGACGCCCACGGGCCAAGTGACGGGTCAGGTGACGGGTCAGGTCTACGACCAGCTCGCCCGGATCGAGGACAAGTGCGCGCGCATCGAGGACAAGTACGCCCGCTCCGAGGCGCTGCTGTCGCGCGTCGAGGACAAGATGGAGAACGCCGCGACCCGGATGAACGAGGCCGCGCGCCAGTCCGACCTCGCGGCGCTCCGCAACGAGGTCCGCGGCCTCACCGACCGCACCCGGCGCCTGCCGGGCACCGGCGCACTCGTGCTCACCGCCATCATCACCGCGGTGCTCACCGTGGTGCTGATGGTCGCGGTGCAGCGCCTCAACCTCGATTCCCTGCTGCCGCCGCGCGCCGCCCCGACTACCGCGCAGTAATCTCACCTTCCAGACGCGAGCCCGCATGACCGCCTTCCGCACCCTCGACGACGCCGGATCCCTCAAGGGCAAGCGCGTCCTCCTGCGCGTCGACGTGAACGTGCCGATGGAGAGCGGGCGCGTCACCGACGCGACCCGCATCGAGCGCGTGGTGCCGACCATCCGGGAGATCGCCGACGGGGGCGGGCGGGTGATCCTGCTCGCCCATTTCGGCCGGCCGAAGGGCAAGCGCGAGCCCAAGGATTCGCTGGAGCCGGTGGTGCCGGCGATCGCCGAGGCGCTCGGCCGCCCGGTCGCCTTCGCGGACGACTGCGTGGGCGAGGCGGCGGCGGCGGCGGTCGCGGCCCTGAAGGACGGCGACGTGCTGCTCCTCGAGAACACCCGCTACCACGCGGGCGAGGAGAAGAACGACCCGGCCTTCGTGGCGGCGCTCGCCGAGAACGGCGACGTCTACGTCAACGAGGCCTTCTCGGCGGCCCACCGGGCGCACGCCTCGACGGAGGGGCTCGCCCATAAGCTCCCGGCCTTCGCCGGCCGGCTGATGCAGGCCGAACTCGACGCGCTCACCAAGGGCCTGGAGGCGCCGAAGCGCCCGGTCATCGCGATTGTGGGCGGCGCCAAGGTCTCCTCGAAGATCGACCTCTTGCAGAACCTCGTCGCCAAGGTCGACATGCTGGTGATCGGCGGCGGCATGGCCAACACCTTCCTGCACGCGCAAGGAAAGGCCGTCGGCACGTCGCTCTGCGAGCGGGATCTGGCCGAGACCGCGACCCGGATCCTCGGGGCGGCGGAGGCCGCCGACTGCCGGGTGATCCTGCCGGTCGACGCGGTGATCGCGCGGGAGTTCAAGGCCAACGCCGCCAGCGAGACGGTGTCGGTCGACGCGGTGCCCGAGGACGCGATGATCCTCGACGCCGGCCCGGCCTCGGTCGCCGAGATCGACGCGGCGATCGACGAGGCGGCGACGCTCGTCTGGAACGGCCCGCTCGGCGCCTTCGAGCTGACCCCCTTCGACGCCGCCACCGTCGCGGCGGCCCGCCACG
>NZ_LSIX01000209.1:0-676 GCF_001556475.1 Methylobacterium sp. CCH5-D2
GGTCCCCTCTCCCATAGGGAGAGGGACAGGGTGAGGGGTATGAGGCTGCCAGAGGAGGTGCGGTGCTGAACGCGCGTCGATGGCGTGCTCAGGTCTGCAAAGTTATACCCCTCACCCCAACCCTCTCCCTACAGGAGAGGGGGCACGTCGCGGTCCGCGTGCAATCCGGGGAAGATTGACCCGGCCTATGCAATCGCCCTGCCCTTTGGGGGGAGGGAGATTACGCCGCCCTCAATCCTTCTGCGGGTCGTGGCCCCAGTTCATCAGCGACATGCGCCAGGCCGAATCCGGGTCGTTGCGGGCCTTGCCGCCCTGCTTGAGGTGCCGGTGGACGTAGCCCACCACCTTGCGCATCGCCGCGTAGTCGTCGTCCGAGAGGTCGGCCTTCTTCTTGTCCTTGATCTCCAGGATGCGCCGGCCCATCGCGTGGCCGGTCGACTCGTCCCCGTCCGACTTCTGGCCGACCTCCCGGCTGTCCTCGCTGTCGAGGTGTTTTCTCAGTGCGGCCGGCGTCATGTTCACCGCCTCGTTGAACGCGGTCCAGGTCTCGGCGTGGTCTGTCTCGGCGTGGTCGGTCTCGGCCATCGGGCGGCTCCGTGGTGGTCCTTCGTGTCGCGCCACCAACGCGCTACGCCCCGGCCCCGCCGCGATCCTTTACGGCGGCGGCGGTGGCCGG
>NZ_LSIX01000210.1:0-340 GCF_001556475.1 Methylobacterium sp. CCH5-D2
GGACCGGCACGCGGGCCCCGAGCGCCTCGCCGTGAACGCGGATGCGAGCCAGTTCGACACGGCCGTGGTCAACATGGTGGTGAACGCCCGCGACGCCATGGCGGGCGAGGGACGGCTGAGCATCCGCGTCCGTCCCACCTCCGCCATCCCGGCGGTGCGCACCCATCCGAGCGTGCCCGGCGATTTCGTGGCCGTGTCGATCTCGGATACGGGCGCCGGCATCGCCCCCGAGGATCTGGAGCGGATCTTCGAGCCCTTCTTCACCACGAAGGGCGTCGGCCAGGGCACGGGGCTCGGCCTCTCCCAGGTCTTCGGCTTCGCCAAGCAGTCCGGCGGCGAG
>NZ_LSIX01000211.1:0-18934 GCF_001556475.1 Methylobacterium sp. CCH5-D2
GCCGACGAGATCGCGATTGCGGAACTGGATCGGCGAGAGGTTCACTGCGATGCGCAACCTACCGGGCCATCCTGCGGCCTCCACGCACGCCTGCCGCAGAACCCAGGCCCCGATCGGATTGATAAGGCCCGTCTCTTCCGCCAGCGGGATGAAATCGGTCGGGGGCACCGGCCCGTCGATAGGGTGGTTCCAGCGCAGCAATGCTTCGAACCCGCAGATCCGGTTCGCTGCCGCGTCGATCTGCGGCTGATAGGCCAGCGTGAACTCGCCCCGCGCGAGAGCTTCACGCAGGTCGTTCTCCCGCTTCCGGCGCGCCTGCACCCAGGCGTCCATCTCCGGCTTGAAGCATGAGAAGGTGTTGCCGCCCATTGACTTGGCTCGGTAGAGGGCGAGATCGGCATTGCGGAGAAGCGTTTCCGGATTCTCGCCGTCCTGGCCCATGCAGGCGATGCCGATGCTCGTTCCGATGTGGCAGTCGTGGCCGCTGATGGAGAAACAGCGCCCGATCTCGCCGATGATCCGGTCGGCCAGGGCGCGGATTAGCTCAGGTCGCGCGGGCCGGGCCACAAGGACCGCGAACTCGTCGCCGCCGAGACGCGCGACGCAATCCTCCTCCCGGAAACAGCCTCCGAGGCGCGTGGCCGCCTCGCAGAGCAGCGCGTCGCCCACCGGATGGCCGAGGGTGTCATTGATGATCTTGAACTTGTCGAGGTCGAGGCACAGGAGGAAGAACGAGCCGTGGCCGCGCCGGTGACGGTCGAAGGCTTCGGTGAGTCGCTCGGAGAAGCGGATGCGATTAGGAAGGCCCGTCAGCGCATCGTGATGGGCCATGTGGGCGATGCGGGCGGCGTTGCGCCGACTCTCGGTGACGTCGACCGCCGCTCCGAGTTGAAGGGCGCGTCCCTCAATGACCATCGGCCGTTCGAATAGGGTGACCTCGATCAGGCTGCCGTCGGCCCGGCGCTGTTGGCGCAGCGTGGCGTCCCCATGGACCGATCCTGCCTCCCCCACGGACACGTCCGCGAGGCAGAGCGAGAGCAGGCTCGGCCGGTCATGACCGAAATGATCCAGCGCGGCCTCGTTGACCGCTGCGAATGTCCCGCTCTCTGGATCGGTGAGCCACATGGGCATCGGGTTGTGATCGAAGAGCAGGCGGAACGAGGCCTCGCGCTGCTTGATGTCGCCGACATCGGTCACCGTCAGAGCGACCAAGTCGCCCATGGACCCGGCCTCGACCTTAAGATGCAGGACCGTGCCGTCTGAGCGCGGATAGCTCATCTCGTAGGTAGCTCGGTCGGAGACCGACATCGCCTCCGCCAGGCGCCGGACCGGATCGAGGCTTGGCCTTTGGGGGATCACCTCCCCGAGCCGCCGCCACTGCAACGCGGCGGCGGGCAGGCCGAACATCCGGGCGGCACCGTCGTTCAGGGCGACGATCTTGAAATCTACCACGGCACCGACGGAATCCCGCAGGTTGGTGAGTGCCAGCATGCCGAGTTCGGTGGCACCGAACAGGGCGCGGGCCAATTCGGTGCGCTGCGCATCGAGATCGAGATGCAGAAGGACGACCCTGTCATCCGTCCGCTCCCGCGCGAGGGGTACGCCCGTTAGGCGGTGGGTCATTACGATGCCATCGGCGATTCGATGGCTCTGCGCGAAGGCCGGCTCCCCTGTCCCGAGCGAGGTTTGAACTAAGTTCTCGATGGGCTCCCGCGTTTCGTCCGAGAGATCGACCAGCTGAAGTTCGGGGCGCTCGTCGTGGAGCCACGCGGCGAAATCGGGGCCCGCCCAGATGACCGACCGAGCCCTGCCCTCGTCTGTCGAGATGAGTGCACAACAATCGGCAAGACGTCCAAGCCGCCCGAGCACCACCCCCTCGTAAGTCGGCAGGTCACCCCCGGGGCGACGACTATCGAACCAGAGCTGGGCAAGCGGGGCGGGCCGCAAGGCGGGTGAAGTGCGAACTAACATCAAAAAGCTGCTCCAGACCGCGCGAACGGAAGCATTCTGAAAGTTTATGGCAAGTTCATACGCCGACTAAATGCCAAAAAGCACTAACCTGGGCGGTGTATCGCCTATGTAATTCAGCACATTAAACTTACTTACAAATCAATATCAAAAAAGGGCGCGCCACATCAGCGGCGCGCCCGAAGTGCGTCCTTGTCTCGGGAAGAACGTGAAAATTTAATACGGCCTCACGTTCGCGTGAACAAGATGTCTCACGGAAGAAGCCGTCGGTGTGGCCGTGTCACGCAAACGTCATCCGTGGTACGCCGTGCCCTCTCCGTAAGAGCTTCGAACCGAAGGGGAAGACATGGCCTCCATTCAGGAAATCGCATCGGCCCTGCGCAGCATCGCGGTGCCGGAGATGAAGCCGAGGGCGCTGCGCTCCGCCATCAAGAAGCGCTACCCCGATGCGACGAAGAAGGAGATAGTCCGCGCCGCCCTCTATGCTGTGACGGAGGCGCCATCGGCGGACGGGAGCGTGACCGCGGATTTGCACAATTTCGCATTGGCCGAGCGCATCTCCGAAGAGAACGCGGACGAGGCATTGAGGGTCAGCAGGGGCAAGAAGAAGAAGCGCTCATCCGGTAGCCGCGTGAGTTCGCCCGTGCATTGAGACCAAGGAAGCAGGCAAAAGGCGCGAGCGCTTCATCCTCCCGCATCTCGGGACAGGGTATCATCGCCCCTTGCCACCCTTCATGTATTCCCATGCTGGCGCGTCGCAGATCGAGCCGGCTTTGTAGGGGGATCCTTGCGCGCTGACGATCCAGGTTGCCGCAATGGTCATCGGCCGGTCGTTGGAGACCATCAGCAAGGCAGAGTATTGGATGCACAGCGCCCCGTGCTCCAGATAAGCCTGCACGACTTCCTGCGCGTCTGCTTCCACGTCAGAATGCGAAAGCGACCACGGCCGTAATTTCTCGATACCTGCCTCAGACGCGAAAGAAATCCTGCAAGCAACGCGATCGGCCTGTTACAGAGCCTGCGTTGCCGCCCCCTTCGCGCGGCCGATGAACAGGATCCGGCCCGTCGGGCGACCGATCGGTGAACCCGCCTCGGGTTCCAGCGTAATCTCGAAGAGCTGCCCGTCCCCGATGGCTTCCAACCGCTCCGGTGGCAGACGGATCGCTCCTCCCGGGGGCAGTACGCCGAGGGAAACGGGGCCGCGCGCCTGATCCCACAGGGTCCAGAGCTGCAACGCGCGTCCGCTTCCTGGCCGCACGTCAGCCAGCGGCAGGGACCGCACGGTGCCGTTCTGGGCAACTTGGATGAGCCATCCCGGCCCGCTCTCTTGCCCGGAGGCGTCGCGGCTCTGCAGGATCGCGTAGTACCGCGTCGGGCTCTCGGCCGGCGCTAACACGCGGCCCGGCAGGATCGCCAGAAGGATCGCGGCGGCCGTAGCGAGCCCCGTGGTGGCCCGCCACAGTGCAGGGCTCCGCCACGCCGCCTTCAACAACCCGTGTCGCGGCCGTGTAACGGCGGGAGCCGTGATCGGGCCGAGCGCTTGCCGGCGTGTCGCGAGGGCCTGCTCGATTCGCGCCCATTGTGCCGGATCGACATCGGCCTTCCCGAGGGCCGCGGAGGCCGGCAGCAGCCGCTCTTCCCAGAAGGCGATGCGGCGGGCCAGGTCTGCATCGGAACCCAGGACCCGCTCGACCTCCGCCGTGGCTGCCGGGTCAAGCAGACCCAGGACGTATTCTCCCGCCAGGACGTCGCGGTCTTCCGGCTGGCTCGGGATCATGACAGGCAATCCTTCAAGGCAATGAGGCCGCGGCGGACCCATGCCTTCACTGTCCCGAGTGGTGTCCCCAGTCGCTCGGCGATTTCGGACTGCGAAAGTCCATCGACATAGGCGAGCAGGATCACCGCCCGCCTTTCTGCGCCAAGCTGCGCAAGGCAACGATGGAGGCGTGTCCCGTCCTGCGATGTCGCCAGGATGGCGAACGGATCGGGCGCATCATCCGCGATCTCTGTCGCCGCGGCCGCGTCGAGATCCGTCTCCCGGCCGACGACCCGGATGTGTTTGAGCGCGCGGTGTCGCACGATGCTGGTGATCCAGGCACGGCCCGCGCCGCGGCTGCGATCGAACGTGCCGGCGCGCTCCCAGATGTCCATGATAGCATCGTGCAAGACGTCGGCCGCAACATCACGCCGCCGCACGATTCTTAGGGCGATGGCGAGCAGGAAGCCTGCCTCCTGATCGTAGAGACGACGCAGCGACGTCGGATCCCCACGGGCGCAGCCTTCCAAAGCGGAGGCGTGATCGAACGGCTCCATGACCCTTCCGGTGATTGGAAGGACCGGCCGCCGGGCCGGTCCTGCAGTGGCGGAGCGATGCTACATCTTGGGGAGAATGGCGATGTCGCGGACCTTGCCGGAGATGCCGGTGATCTTGGCAGCCATCTCGCCCTTCCCGGTCGCGAGATCCACCTTGTAGAGCGTATCGCCGGCCATCGCCCAGGCCTGGTTACCGCCCTGACCATCGGACAGGATGTCGAAGGCCACGGCCTCGCCCGACATGCCGAGCATGCCGACGGTGTTCAGGACGCCGTCATTCGGCGGAGCCTGCTTCAGCAGCGCGCCGGAGGCGTCGATGTCAAACAAGGCCGTGTCCTTCGTGCCCTTGAAGGCATTCGTGTAGGCGCCAGCCGTCACCCTCGGGGTCTTGCCCTTCATGCTGTCGGTCTCGGCGAACTTGAGCTGGCCGTCCTTCGTCACCTTGCCGTCATCGACATTAGCGCGAAGGTTGGTGCCGTCTGAACCGATGATGCGCAGGCGGTCGGCAACGGGATTGAAGTCGATCGTTGCCGCGGTGCCGTCGGCCAGCATCGTGTCGAGCTTCGACTTGGCCGTGGCTTTGCCGGACATCGGATCGATCGTGACAACGCTGCCATCCGAGATCACCGCGTAGAGCATGCCGTCGGCCGGTCGCACGTCGATGCCGAGCACGCTGCCGCCGATCCCGGTGATCGTCACGGTCTTCGTGACCTTCTTCGCGGCCGTGTCGACATGCGCCAGCGTGGCATCGCCGACGAGTGCCGCAACGGTCTCGGCACGCGCGGCGGTTCCAAGGCAGGTGCCAGCCAGCAGGGTAACGGCGATGAGGCTCAGTCGCATGGCGTTCTCCATCTGCCGCGAAGGCGGCATCACGAGCGCTAGCCATGAGCCGGATGATCGGATGCAGCCGAACTCAGGTATTTTCGCCCACCAGCGACCGTTCGCTTTCGAGAGCCACTCAGGCAGTCGGCTACGACGCGGTTGGGTCAGCGGAGGAACGGCCGCTTCAGGGCGAAGGGTCAGGGACTGCTCCCCACCCGTAGAAGCTATTCGATCTGTCAGTTGCGAAGGGGCGCGGATCGAGCTTGAGCGGACGTTCGAGGACTCTGCGAGGGTAACGAACGGGCTTAGGGGCCATACGCGGCGCTCAGCTCCGATCTCCACTCAGAACCCTTCAGCGTTCAGGTGACCCGAGTAAAAAGGGCTCGCTTCCTGGCGAGCCCTTCAGCGTTCTGCCGTTAACCGTGGGCGTCAGGCGAGGTAGCCCGCCCCGTTGCCGAAGGCCGCCGCTGTCACGCCCGCCAGCTCGACCGTGCCGCCGCCCGAGAGGGTGAGCACGGCGTCCCCGTTCCGGGCCGAGCCGAGCGCGAAGGTCTGACCGGCGAGGCCGATCTGGTCGCCCGCGGCGAGGTCGAAGCCGAGGACGAGGTCGCGGCCCGAGCCCGTGTCAAAGACGAAGAGATCGCCCCCGAGACCGCCGACCAGCACGTCGTCGCCGTCATCGCCGATCAGGATGTCGACGTCCCGGCCGCCGTAGAGCGTGTCGGCTCCCGCGCCACCGAACAGGATGTCGAGGCCCGCGTTGCCGTAGACAATGTCGGCGCCCTCGCCGCCCGCGAGCGTGTCCGCGCCGCGGTTGCCGAACAGGCGGTCGTTGCCGAGGTTGCCGTAGAGCCGGTCATCGTCCTGGCCGCCGAAGAGGCTGTCCTCACCCTGGCCGCCGTAGAGCGTGTCGGCGCCCTGGTTTCCGTAGACGAGGTCCGGCCCCTGGTTGCCGTAGACGAGGTCGTTGCCGGCGAGCCCCCGCAGGGCGTCGTCTGAGGCCGTGCCCTGCAGGCGCTCGTCGCCGGCCGTGCCCTGGATCACGTTGCCGCGGGCGAGCACCGCGTCGGCGCGGGCCGCGAGGTTCTGGATCCGGGTGTCGCCGGCCGGCGCGGTGTCGGCCGCGCCGTAGGGCGTGACACCGTAGAAGGCTCGGAGGTACTCGGCGAGCGCGTCCTGCTCGGATCCCTGAGCCGCGAAGGTCGCGGCGTTCGGCAGGCTCGCGGCGGCGGCATCGCGCAGGTTCACCCGGTTCTCGCCGAAGGCCGGGAAGGGATAGCTGTCGCCGCCGAGCGCGGGCGCGGTGGAGGACGGGTTGGCCAGGAAGTCGAGGGTGACCATCCGGATCTGGCGGTTCGGGTCGCCGACCACCTGGCCATCGCGCACCAGCACGTCGAGGATGCGCCCATCGCGGTCGGTGATCGCGGCGGAGCGGATGCGCTGGCCTTCGGTGGCGACCGCGCCGGTGGTGCCATTGAGGACCTGGGCCTGCCGCGTCGCGTCGAAGGCGTAGGCGATCCCCGAGACCTGCGCGAACTGGCCCGGGGTGGCGCCGGGCGCAGTGGCGGCGACGCTGTGCTCCAGGATCCGCTCCAGCTCGCCCGCCGACACGGTGACGAGGGAGAGGTTGTTGTTGAAGCGGAGCGCGTTCTGCACGTCGAGCTGCGAGACGTCGCCAGCCCGCTTGCCGGCCTCCGGGTTGGCGGCCGGCGGCAGCTCGGCGGCCCCGCCACCGGTCGAGGAGAACGAGCCGATCGAGTCGCGGATGCCGCCGCCGTTGCGCAGGGCCACCGCGGTACCGCCGTCGAATTGCTGCGCGTACCAGAGGGCGGCGTCGCTCGAGAGGTCGCCGAGATTGGTCTCCTCGGTGCGCACCTCGCCGCGGCGCCCCTCCAGGTAGACCGAGGAGCGGCCCAGGATGTTGCCGTCCTGCTGGCGGATGATGTCGGCGATGCCAGCCGTCTCCTGCACGCCGTCGTTGTTGGCGTCGAGACCCTCGATCACCTCGCGCACGAGATAGCCCTTGGAGCCCGGCGTGAAGGCCGCCGCGGTCGAGCCGTAGAGCTGCGCCACAGTCGTGTCGTCCACCGCGACCGCGCCGGAGGACGCCGGATCGATCGAGTCGCGGATCAGGTTGCCCTGATCGTCGAAGGTCGCGGTGAGCCGTCCGACATAGGCGTACTCGGAGGCCGTGTTGACGAGCGCGAGGGTCTGCCCGCTCGCGTTGGTGAAGAACTGCGGGTAGGCGCCGCCCGAGACGTCGCCCGGCAGCAGCCGGTCGTTGCCGTCGGAGAGGAGGGTGTGCGAGCCGCCGCCGATCAGGATGTCGACGTTGCGCAGGAGCGGGGCCAGCGCCTGCTCGTTGGCGAGCTGCTGCAGATGGGTGCCGACGATGACCTTGTTGAGCCCGGGATTGGCCGCGAGCTGGCGGTCCACCTCGGCGTTGATCTGATCGGCCAGCGCCCGCATGTCGTCGCGGCCCGAGACGCCGTCGAGGGTGACGTTGCCGAGCGAGGTCAGCTGCGCCTCGAGCTGGGTGGTGGCACCCACGAACAGGATGCGCTCGCCGTTCTCGGTGATGATGGTGGAGCGGGCGAGCTTGTCGGAGCCGGTGCCGGTCTCGGTCGAGGTCGGACCGGTCTGGGCGAAGGTCGCGTTCAGCCCGTCCGGCGCGACGCGGCCGGAGAGGGCCGATTCGCGGGCATAGTTCAGATTGACCGAGAGGTACGGGAACTGCGCGCCGACCCAGGTGTCGTCGGCCGGACCCGCGGCGCTGCCGAGGCTCGACCCGATGATGTTGTTGACCTCCGTCGGGCCGGCATCGAACTCGTGGTTGCCGACGACCGCGGCCTGCACGGCGATGATGTTCTGGATCGTGATGTCGGCCCGGCCCGGCGAGGCGGTGAGCGCCCGGTAACCGGTGGCGGCGTTCAGCCCGTAGAGCTGGTTGTAGACGCCGTTGTAGGTCGCGGCCATCTGCGGATCACCGCCCGCGATGAAGAACGGGCTCGGAATCCAGCCGTCGCCGGTCGAGAGCGTGATCGAGTTCGGCGTGGCATCTTCCAGCTTGTCGACGATCGCCGCGAAGTTCGCGGCGCGGCGCGTCGCGAGCAGCCCGCCCTCCCAGTCGGAGGCGTGCAGGATCTGCAGGGTATAGGCCATAACGCGCGTTCCCGAATGGGCGATAGCCGCGGTCATCTCCACAGCGGCGGAGGCGCAGTGCAGTTCCGGGCCAACCGCGAAGCTTGCTTTTGGTCCTGTACGGCCAGCGTGAGACAGGCTCGTGACAAGCTGAGTCGCGCAGTGCCTGTGCCTCCGCGGGCCGTTGGGATAGTGCGCTCGTCGAGGCGCGCCGCAATTTGCCGGAAGGGTGTGGCTCCTGCTTGCCTGATGTTGGTCAAGATCGGCGCCAAGTCCGCATAGTGCCGAGACAATGTGGTCGTAGGCGAAAAAAAGGCCGCTCACGAAGGAGCGGCTCGAAGTCTAGGGAGGAAACGCCCTAAGAGGGCCAACAAGCTGCGACGCCATCGCAGCTGGTTGGTATTGGCATGCCACGCTGCGCTGCAGCGAGCAAGCACAATAAGCTGATGCGGCGCACAAAAATGGTGCATACACAAGGATCGTGAGACGCATTGCCAGCTAAATGACTATTCGGTGACAGTTGGCTTGACCAATCTGCTGAAATTTTGAATGAGGGCGGTATGAGTGAGCTGCAAGACATCGCCCGCACGGTCAGCACGCTGGCTGTACCGGGTATGAAGCCTAAGGACCTGGTGGATGCCGTGCGCAAGCAGCACCCTGATACCACCAAGAAGCAGATCAGTCGCGCCGCCTTCTTGGCGATGATTTTAGCGGCGGAAGGCGATCCCAGCCGCGCCCAGCACGTGCAGGCGCTGGCACTGGCTGCTCGCAGCAATGATACAGACGAGGGGAGCGCCGAGGCTGCACCGCGACGGAAGAAGAAAAAGAAGGCCCGCCACGCGGCAGCCTAATCGTCCCGGTCCCTCGCACCGCTTTTCATAGAGCGGGCACGGTCACCAAGCTCGGTCGCGGCATCACCGTACAGCTCGAACCGGCGGCGGTGCATCGCTCGCTTGTCCTCGCTCCTGGCGGCCTTCACCCGCTCAGCCGCCCGCTGCGCCTTCTCCTGAAACTTGGCTGCGAGTTTCAGGCAGGCTGCCGCGATTTTGGCCTGCGTTTCCGCGCCGTCCTGTGCCGCCTTGTCGGGTCTGGCTGGTTGGGGCATGGCGATCCTCGATGCGCGGACCGGACAGATCCATTAGGCTTTAGTCCTGCCCGGCCCGCTGTTGCCGTTGCGACTTTGGGAAGGGATACAACGGAAACGGCACGCCTCTAGCACGCCTAGCGCCTGCCGATGTGACACCCAGCCTATCACGGACGCAGAAGGGCCACTGCATGCACTGTGACCTACGGCAAGAACACCCGTCCGACCGCAGCAGGCACCGGGCACTCACGCTTCCGGTAGAGCGTTGCCTGCATGAGCTACGTCACATCTCAACCCTCTCCTGCTCGTCGGTTCCGGAGCGCGTGTCCGAATCTTTGGATGCGCTGGAAAGGTCATGCGGCAACGTTTCATCTCGGACGCGCTCGCTAAGTCAAGTCCGTGAGCGGTTGAGACCTGCTGCCGCACAACAAAACCCTATGCCTTTCTTGCGTTTAGTCGAGCATCTCACCGAGTGCCGGCTAAGGAGGCTCGGTTGCTAGCCATATTAAGTTTTTATGACAGCTGCGAATGCTGGCCGGCGTACGTCAGTTAAGGTACGGCGCAACAGTTCGTTGAAGCGAGACCACGAACCACCTTTGACGGCGTGTCATGCGAGTGGCATGCCATTTTTTAGCTATAGTTCGTCGGATGGCTCGAGCGCCCTCTTCGGTCCGCATAGCGTACGTGCATTTCGGAGTTGGCGAACCATCGCTTCCCAGCCCTTGCAGACTTCTGAAATGTCCGCGAGCAGGCAGTCTGATGAGCGGCACAAGCTACGGATGTTGGCCGATAGCGGTTGCTCTGCTCTCGGGAGCCAAAGCGATGAAGCACACGGCCCGCAACCCGCTCGACGATCCGTCCAAGCGTCAGGCGCGTGCGTGCCGTCGAGAGTATTTGGCAGGCGTCATACCCACCCAGCGCAAGCCTGCGCTCCGAAGCTTGTTGGCTTCGCGGAAGTCGAAAGCACCGGCGAGACCTTTGCTACGTTTCACCTGAGTGTCGCATCCGACGGCTACTGCGTCGTGCCCCGCGAGCCATCACATCGTTTTGAACACCATGTGCTGAGCGCTTCCGGTTCGCGGCCAGACGCCTGTTCCGGAGCTTGCGATGACGACGGTTCCACACAGCCTTGCCGGCGGCGATTTCTCCCAGAGCTGGAGCGATCGAGCGCTCATCAGCGGGGACGATGACTGGAGCGCGGTACCGAGCATCGTCGGTTTTCGCGGGGACGAGATCACCTCGGTCACCGGTGCCGATCCGCAGACGCTGACCGGAGACGGGACCCTCACTGTCGACGTCAATGCCAACCGCTCCGATCCGAACGGCTTCAACTCGGGTGGCGTCGCAGAGTTCGACCAGTCCAACCCCACCGTTGCGCTCGCGGGGTCGGGCACGGCCGACGCTCCGAACCTCGTCGTCCATCTCGACGCGACGGGGCGCCGGAACGTCACCGTGGCCTACACCCTGCGTGACCTCGAGAGCGGGCCGGACAATGCAATCCAGGCCGTGGTGCTGCAGTACCGCATCGGTTCCAGCGGCGCCTGGACCAACGTGCCGGCGGCCTTCGTAGCCGATGCTACGGCAGGACCGAGCCTGACTGCGCCGGACACACGGGTCCAAGCGACGCTGCCGGCCGAGGTGAACGGACAGGCCGGCCTTCAGATCCGGGTGATCACCACCAATGCCGTGGGCAACGACGAATGGGTGGGCGTCGACGACATCGCGGTCACAAGCCAACCGACCGGAGGTGGTCCGGTCACGCCGCGCATCCTCGGGCCTGCGGAGTCCCTGGCCGGCGCGACGACGGCCCCCAACGGGACCGGCACCCTCGCGCTGACGCGCCTTGGCGCGATCTCAGCGTCGGGCACGGGCACGGGGGCGGGCGGCGCCGAGGTGGTGACCTTCGATCCGGCGACCGATCGGCTCTTCACTCTCAACGCCCGCGACGCTGTGATCGACGTCACCGCGATTGGAAGCAACGGCACGCTCACCCGCATCGGATCGGGGATCTCCCTCACCGCGCTGCCCGGCTATGGAGGCGCCAATACCGTCGCGGTTCGCAACGGCGTGCTGGCTGTCGGCTATCAGAACGCGGACTCGAGCCAGAACGGAGCGGTCGCCCTCTTCGATGCCGCGAGCCTCGCTCTGATCGGCACTCCGCTGTCGGTCGGCAACCTGCCCGACCAGCTGAGCTTCAACGCCGTCGGCACCAAGATCCTCGTTGCCAACGAGGGCGAGCGTGCGACGGTCAACGGCTCGCCAGTCAACCCGACAGGATCGGTCTCGCTCATCGATCTCACTGCTGGCGCCGCTGCTGCCACCGTGTCGACCTACGACTTCGGGAGCCTCGCCGGTCAGGAGGATACCCTTCGAGCGGCTGGTGTCCGCCTTCCGTCAGGGCCGAACGCGATTGCCGACATCGAGCCCGAATACACGACGATCGCCGGCTCGACGGCCTACGTGACCTTGCAGGAGGCCAACACCGTCGCGGTCTTCGACATCTCGGGCTCGGCACCGGTCCTCACGGCCCTGAAGCCGCTCGGTACGATCGACCACGCGCTGGCTGGCAATGAACTCGATGCCTCGGATGACGGACCGGCGACCCCGGCCTCGATCCGCCTGCGCAACGAGCCGGTGCTCGGCCTGCCGATGCCGGACGCGATCGCGTCCTTCACCGCGGCCGACGGGCGGGTCTACTTCATCACCGCAAACGAAGGCGATGCCCGCAGCGATGACAGCGATGTCGCGCGTCTGGGCACTCTGCCCCTCGATCCGACCGCCTTCCCGAACGCAGCCGCGCTCAAGGCCAACGCTGAGCTCGGCCGCCTCAACGTCTCGACCATCGACGGCAACCCGGACGGGGACGGCGACTACGACCAGATCTACGCGTTCGGCGGCCGCGGGATCTCGATCTTCCGTCAGGAGACCGACGGCACCATCACCAAGGTGCGCGAGACCGGCGGCGAGTTCGAGAAGATCATCGCTCGGGACGCTGCCGCCATCTTCAACCAGAACCAGGGCGATGGCAGTGTCGACGCTCGGTCCGACGACAAGGGACCGGAGCCGGAGGGGGTCACCGTCGGCAACATCGCCGGCCGCACCTACGCTTTCGTCGGGCTGGAGCGCACCGGCGGCGTCATGGTCTACGACGTCACAGTGCCGGCCGAGGCGCGCTTCGTCACCTTCCAGCCGCCGGCGAGCGGAACGACCGACGCGGGGCCTGAGGTCCTCACCTTCATCTCCGCGGCCGACAGCCCGACCGGCCAAGCACTGGTCGTCTTTGCCAACGAGGTTGGCAATACCACGACCGTCTATCAGGCTGCCCCCGCGCTGACGGCGATCCCGTTGATCCAGGGAACGGGCGCAACGTCGAGCTTCGCCGGGCAGACCGTCACCACCGCGGGCGTCGTCACGGCGGTGGCCAGCAACGGGTTCTACCTTCAGGATCGGATGGGCGACGGCAACGCCGCGACGTCGGACGCGGTCTTCGTCTTCACGAGCAGCAGGCCGAGTGTCGCGGTCGGTGACGGCGCGACGGTAACGGGCCAGGTGCAAGAGTTCCTGCCCTCCGGAGCCGCCCGAGGCTCGTTCACCGTCACGCAGATCGGGGGCAATCCCAGCATCGCCGTCAACACGCGCGACAACGCGCTGCCTGGCGCGGTCAGGATCGGGGGCGCTGACGGTCTCACGCCCCCGGCCGCCGACCTAGTCGCCGGCAGCGCCTTCTGGGAGAGCCTGGAAGGGATGCGGGCCACGGTAACGGCGCCGCTTGTCACGGGTCCCACGAACAGCTTCGGCGAGATCTTCGCTGTCGCGGACGGCGGCGCGGGAGCGACTGGCCTCAACGAGCGCGGGAACCTGCTGATTTCCGGCGGCACGTCCGTGCTCGGCGCCACGAACACGCAAGGAGGCGACCTCAACCCCGAGCGTATCCGCATCGATCCAGGCCTCGGGGTCACCCTGCCGCAGGTCAACACCGGCGCGCGCCTCGCCGATGTCACCGGTGTGGTGAACTACAGCTTCGGCAACTACGAGGTGCTGGCGACCGCACCCGTCACCGTCGCTACATCGAGTCTGCTAACGAAAACGCCCGGCACGTTGACGGGGGGTGCCGAGCACCTGCTCGTCGCGAGCTTCAATGCTGAGAACCTCGATCCGACCGATGGCGCCGCGCGCTTCGCGACCATCGCGGCCGAGGTGCGGACCAAGCTGAACGCGCCGGACGTGATCGCGCTCCAGGAGGTGCAGGACAACGATGGGCCGGGCAACACGGCCTCCACCGTCACGTCAGCGACGGGGACGCTGCAGCAGCTCGTCGACGCGATCGCGGCCGACGGCGGACCGACCTACGCCTTCGTCGACAACACCTTCATCGGCGACGACACGAACGGCGGCGAGCCGGGCGGCAACATCCGCACGTCGTTCCTCTACCGCACGGATAGGGTCGGCTTGGCGGCAGGATCGGTGCGCACCATCGCGGCAGATGGCAGCCCGATTGCGGCGGGTTCCTACACCGACCAGCAGACCAACCCGGACAACCCGTTCTTCGGGTCCCGCCCCCCGCTCGCCGCGGACTTCGTCTTCAACGGGCAGACCGTGACGGTGGTGAGCAACCACTTCACCTCGAAAGGCGGCAGCGCGGCGCTGTTCGGCTCCGAACAGCCGCCTTTCAACGCCGGGGAGGTGGCGCGAGCCGCGCAGGCGCAGGCGGTCAACACTTTCGTCGACGGCCTCCTCGCAGCCGACGCGCAGGCACGGGTCGTCGTCACCGGAGACCTGAACGATTTCGGCTTCGAGGAGCCGCTAACGGTGCTGCGCGGTGCTGCAACCCTGTCCGGGTACGCCGCGGGTGGGGCGAGCGCCGTCCTGACACCCGGCGGCACGCCAGTTCTGACCGATCTTCAGGACCTGCTGCCGGCCGGCCAGCGCTACGACTACGTGTTCGAGGGGAACGCCCAGACCCTCGACCACATGCTGACGACGGCGGCGCTGACCGGAGCCGCGCAATTCGAGGCGGTGCACATCAACGCCGACTTCGTGGATCAGACCAGCGACCACGATCCTCTGCTGGGACGCTTCCGGATCGCCGCAGGCGGCAGCAGCGGTGGCGGAGGAGACGGCACAACGCCTCCGGTCGACAACACCCCCAGCGCCGAGACCGGCGGACAGGTCACGAGCGCGACCACGACCAGCGATCCGGCCGCCGCCGAGGCCGCTGCCGGGCAGGCGCTTCAGACGCTGCCCGAGGGGATCGACCTAGCTGCGGTCGATCGCGCCGTCGAGGTCTTTCTGGCGGGCCTGCAGGGCGGCACATCGGTCAACGTCAGCACCTTCACGCCGACACCGGGCGCCAACGACATCCGCATCGAGGGCCCCACGGACGGGACCCAGACGCTCGTCGTCCTCAACGCCTCCGCCGTGCCACCGGGCACGCCCATCTCCGTCAACAACATCGGCTTCATCGCGCTGTCCGGTCCCGCCTCGCTCGTCGGTGGGGAAGGATCGCAGGTCGTCTTCGGCGACAACGCCGACCAGTCCATGGTGCTGGGGCCCGACGACGACACGCTGCGAGGCGGCGGCGGCAACGACCTCGTCGGATCGAAGGCCGGCAACGATCTTCTCTACGGCGATGCCGGCGTCGACACGGTCTCAGGCGGCATCGGGCTCGACACCCTGTTCGGCGGCACGGAGCAGGATCTGATCTACGGCAATCAGGATGCCGACCTGATCTACGGCAACCAGGGCGCGGACAGCTTGTACGGTGGACAAGGGGATGACCGGGCCTTCGGCGGCCAGGGCGATGACCGCCTGTTCGGCAATCTCGGAAACGACGTGCTGTACGGAAACCAGGGCGCGGACATGGTGTACGGCAACCAGGGCAGTGACCTCGTCTACGGCAACCAGGGAGCGGACATTCTCTTCGGCGGCCAGGGCGACGACGTGCTCTACGGCGGGCAGGACAACGACACGCTGGTTGGCGGGATCGGAAACGACATCCTCGTCGGCGGGCTTGGTGCCGACCTCTACCGCTTCGACCCGGGCTCGGGCCGCGACCTGATCCTAGGATTCGACCAAGCCGGGGGCGACCGGATCGCCCTGGGCGGGCAGACCTACACTGTCGGTTCGGCACAGAACGGCGACGCGCTGCTGACCCTCTCGGGCGGCGGTGTTGTCGACCTGGCCGGCATCCGGGCGAGTCAGATCAACGCTAGCTACTTCGCGGCCTAACTGACCATATTCCGAAATACTATGGCCCCGCCAGGAGGCTATGAATGGTACTTGGCTTGGCGGTTCGGGGCGCCAAGCCGGCTTGTGAACAACGACTAATTTCCACCGAGGCTGTGAATGTGCGATTCAGACCATCTGCAAGATGGAGGATTGTCCTACAGGCCGGCAGCGTACCTTCATTTCCACCCAGCCTCCTTGGCGGGCTGGGCGGCTCGTGCGTCGTATCTTCGAAAGCCCGGGAGAGAGCGTTGGCGGCATGGACCACTTTCGGTCTTGAACCGAATAAATGAAAGTCCCACAGCGGCGGGACCGCTTCTACTGACCTGCCTCGGCTAGACTCAGGCTTTCCGCTCCCCCTGCCACTGAGACCGGAGCGGAGCGGCGGCGCGAGAACGCAAGGATAAGGGTCGGGAGGATGAGCAGGATCAGCACGGGCGCGAGGCTCATGCCGCCGACGACCACGAGGGCGAGCGGCTTCTGAACCTGCGAGCCGACGCCCGAGGAGAAGGCGGCCGGCAGGAGCCCGACGCCGGCCACCACGCAGGTCATCACCACCGGGCGCATCTGGGTCGCGCAGGTCTCCAGCATCGCGCGCACCCGCTCCTCGTCGCGCGCAATCAGGTCGTTGAAATGGGCGATCACGATGATCCCGTCCATCACCGCGATGCCGAGCAGCGCGATGAAGCCGATCGCCGCCGAGACGCTGAAGGGCGTGCCCGTGAGGACGAGGGCCAGCACACCGCCGGCCGCGGCCATCGGAATGACGCTCAGCGCCAGCAGGGTGTCGGTGAGCGAGCCGAAGTTCATGAAGAGCAGGATGGCGATGAGCCCGATCGCGAGCGGCACTGTCACCGAGAGCCGCTCCAGCGCCCCCTGCATGTTGTTGAACTCGCCCACCAACTCCAGCCGGTAGCCCGGCGGCAATTGCACCTCGGCTGCCACGCGCTGGCGCGCCTCCAGGATGGTGCTGCCGAGGTCGCGATCGCGCACGCTGAACTTCACCGGCAGGTAGCGCTCCTGGCCCTCGCGGTAGATGTAGGCCGGTCCTGAGACCAGCTCGACGCTCGCCACTTCGTTGAGCGGGACCTGCAGCACCGCACCGTTCGGGCCCTGGCCGGCGATGCGCAGGTTGCGGATGGCCTGCACGCTCTGCCGGAACTGCTGGGCGAGGCGAACGACGATCGGGTAGTGCCGGTCGCTGCCCGAATCGTAGAGATCGCCCGCGCTGTCGCCGCCGATCGCCGTGCGGACCGTGGCGTTGATGTCGCCCGGCGTCAGTCCGTAGCGGGCGGCGCGGATCCGGTCGACGTTAATCTGCACGGTGGGCTGCCCGAGCGAGGTGAACACGCCGAGATCGGTCACGCCCGCCACGGTCCTGAGCACGGCCTCGACCCGGCGCGCCACGTCGGTCAGGGTCTGGAGGTCGGGGCCGAACACCTTGAACGAGTTCTCGCCCTTGATCCCCGAGACCGCCTCGGCGACGTTGTCCTGCAGGTACTGCGAGACGTTGAACTCGATGCCCGGGAACTCCCGGCGCAGCCGCTCCAGAAGGTCGGCGAGCATGGCCTCCTTGTTCACCCCCTCCCACCACTGCTCGGCCGGCTTGAGCGGCGCGAAGAACTCCCCGTTGAAGAAGCCGGCAGCGTCCGTTCCGTCGTCGGGCCGGCCGTGCTGCGAGACCACGCGCTCAACCTCGGGCACCGCCGCGATGATCCGGCGGATGCGGTTGACGTAGCGGTTGCCCTCGGTGAGCGAGATCGTGGCCGGCATGGTGGCGCGCAGCCAGAGATTGCCCTCCTCCAGCTTCGGCAGGAACTCAAGGCCGAGGCCGCGCCCGGCGACGCCCACCCCGCCCGCCAGGATCGCGGCGAGCCCAAGGGTCAGGATGCGGTTGGCGAGCGCCACGCGGATCGCCGGGCGGTAAAGCCGATCTAGCGCGCGCACCAGCACGGTCTCGACCTCGCGCACGTGCTCGGGCAGCAGGTAGGCGGAGAGCACGGGCGTCACCGTGAAGGTCGCGATCAGGCCGCCGAGCAGGGCGTAGGCGTAGGTCTGCGCCATCGGCCCGAAGATGTGGCCCTCGACGCCTGTCAGGGTGAAGAGCGGCAGGAAGCCGGTGACGATGATCACGGCCGCGAACACGATCGAGCGGCTGACGTCGCCGGAGGCCCAGAGGATGTTGGTGAGCTTGCCCGAGAACCCGGTCGGTGGTCCCGCCGTCTGGGGCGGCCCGTGGCCCGAGAGGCGCCGGAAAATCGCCTCGACCATGATCACCGTGCCGTCGACGATAAGCCCGAAATCGAGGGCGCCGACCGAGAGCAGGTTGGCTGATTCCCCGCGCGCCACCAGGATGATGACCGCGAAGAACAGCGCGAAGGGAATCGTCGCCACCACGATCAGCGCGCTGCGCAGGTTGCCCAGGAACAGCCACTGCACGACGAGGATCAGTGCGATGCCGAACACCATGTTGTGCAGCACCGTGTGGGTTGTGACCGCGATCAGGTCGGCTCGGTCGTAGATCCGCTCGATCTTCACGCCCGGCGGCAGGATGCCGGCTGCCTCGATCCGGGCGACCTCCGCCCTCACCGCCTCGATCGCCGGCGTGCTCTCCTCACCCCGGCGCATCAGCACGATGCCCTGGACGATGTCGTCGTCCTCGTTCATGCCGGCGATGCCGAGCCGCGGCTGGTGGCCGATCGTGACGCTGGCCACGTCGCGCACCAGCACCGGCGCGCCGCCCGACTGGCTCAGCACCGTCTCCTCGATGTCGTCGGTGGACCGGATCAAGCCGACGCCGCGCACCACCGCCGACTGGCTGCCCAGGCTAATCCGGTTGCCGCCGACATTGAGGTTGCTGTCGTTGAGCGTCTTCACCACGCCGGCGAGCGTCAGCCCGTGGGCGGTCAGCCGGTCGAGATCGACCGCGATCTCGAAGGTCTTGGTCTTACCGCCCCAGCCGATCACGTCGATCACACCCGGCACGGCGCGGAAGCGGCGGCGCAGCACCCAGTCCTGCAGGGACTTGAGATCGAGGGTGCTGTAGCCGTCGGGCGCGGTGAGCTTGTAGCGGAAGATCTCGCCGATCGGGCTCACCGGCGAGATGGTGGGCTTGGCCCCGTTCGGCAGCGGGTCGAGCTGGGCGAGGCGGTTCAGCACCTGCTGCTCGGCCTCGCGATAGTTGAACTCGAAGCCGAACTGCAGCTTCACGTCGGAGAGACCGTAGAGCGAGACGGTGCGTACCTGCTTGAGGTTCGGCAGGCCCGCGGTGATCACCTCGATCGGCACCGTGACGTAGCGCTCGATCTCCTCGCCTGAGAGACCCGGAGCCTGGGTGATCACGTTCACCATCGGCGGGGTCGGGTCCGGGTAGGCCTCGAT
>NZ_LSIX01000212.1:0-297 GCF_001556475.1 Methylobacterium sp. CCH5-D2
TTCTTCTCGGATGCGGTGCTGAACCCGCTCAGCAACCGCCTCGAGCTGACGCAGAGCTTCTCGGTCGTCGCCTCGATGCTGCACTACTGGAGCCCGACGCTCCGCTCGGCCCTGTTCGGCTCCTACGGCGAGATCGCCTTCGCCCCCGGCGTGCGCGCCGCCCAGGCCTCCTACAACGGCCTCACCGGCACCGGCTTCGCCAGCGTCGGCGCGTTCAACAGCGACTACTACCGCCTCAACGCGATCCTGCGCGACACCTACGCCTTCAACGTGGGCGGCAGCCTGATCTGGTCGCCG
>NZ_LSIX01000213.1:0-6129 GCF_001556475.1 Methylobacterium sp. CCH5-D2
AGCAGGCGACTGTTAATCGCCTTGTCGCAGGTTCGAGTCCTGCTCGGGGAGCCAGCCCCATCCCGATCGCTCCCGTCCCTTGCACGACCCGCTGCGTATGCGGCCTTCGGCCTCCTGCGCGTCCGCGCGCGGATTCCGAGTCGGGTCGTGTCCGACCGGCTCTCACCCCGCGACGGCGGAGGTGAGGGCGACGCGGACCCGGAGACCGCGTCCATCGATGCCCGGGTGCAGCGAGACGGTGCCGCCCAGGCGTTCGGCGAAGGCCTTCACGATGGCGAGCCCCAGACCGCTGCCGGTCGGATCGTCCTGCCGTTCCAGGCGATAGAAGCGCTCGAACACGCGGGCGTGCCGGTCCTCGGGGATGCCGGGCCCGTCATCCTCCACGTCGATGCAGGCCCGCTCGAAGCCCTCCCGCGTCGCCTCGCGCGTCACCGAAACCCGGACGCGGCCGCCGGGCCGGTTGTAGCGGATCGCGTTGTCGATCAGGTTCCGCAGGATCTCCTCGACGAGGAGCGGCTCGACCCGGGCGACGACCGGCGCCTCCGGCCCCTCGAACGACAGCGTGATCCGCCGCTGCCGCGCGGCATCGACGAGGTCGCGCGCGGTGTCCCGGACGTGTTCGGTCAGGTCGCTCGCGATGGCGTCGCCGCGACGGGCCGCCTCCTCCACGCCCGCCAGGACGAGCAGCTGCGCGATGAGGCGGTCGAGCCGATCGACGGCCCCGTCGATGTCGGCGCGCGAGGAGCGCCATCCGGGGCTGTCGGCGGGCTGCCGGTCGAGCAGGCGCAGATGCGTCTTCAGGATGGCGACCGGCGTCCGCAACTGATGCGATGCGTCCGCGGTGAAGCGGCGCAGCACCGTCATGGCGTCGTTGAGGCGCGTCAGCAACGCGTTCAGGGCCTCGACCAGCGGCAGGGCTTCCCGGGGCACGCCCGCGACCGAGAAGGCCGGAACGGCGCCGCGCTCGTGGAAGCGGTTCTCGACCGCGCGGCGCAGGTCGTCCATCGGCGACAGGCCCATCCGCACCGCGAACCAGACGAGCAGGCTGCCGACCGCGGCCAAGGTCGCGCCCAGCGCCGTCAGGGCGACGAGCATGCGCCGAACCAGCAGGTCGCGCCCGTGCGTGGTCTCGGCGACCTGCACGAGGGCCGCGTGACGCGTGATGTAGATCGGCTTCAGCATCGCGCCGATGCGGACCCGCTGGCCGCGGAACACGGCGTCGCGGTAGGTCAGCGTCTCGGGCGGCGGCATCGGGTCGGGTTGCGGCAGGTCCTCGTAGCCCGTCACGAAGGTCCCGCCGTCGGTGATGCTGTAGTAGATGCTGTCGCGCTGCGCGTTCGACAGCATGCCGAAGGCGGCCGCCGGCAGATCGAGCGCGACGCTGCCGTCCTGGACGGTCAGGTGCTCGGCGATCGACAGGATCGAGCCGGCCAGCACCCGGTCGTAGGCGCTGGTCACGAAGGTGCTCACGAACCAGGCGCCGCCGACGCCCAGCGTCACCGCGAGCGCCGCCATCGGAACCATCAGGTAGGCGGCGACGCGGACCCGCAGTGAGCGGGTGCTGCGCAGGCTCACCGGCCCTCTCCGCCCCGGTCCTCCGCCGGGCCCGGCTCCATCAGGTAGCCGAGACCGCGCAGGGTGACGATGCGCGGGCCCGCCGCGCCGAAATGGCGGCGCAGCCGCGCCACGTAGACCTCTATGGCGTTGGGCGAGATCTCCTCGTCGAAGCCGAAGACCTCCGCGACGAGGCGCTCCTTCGAGACCACGCGGCCGGCCCGGGTGATCAGCGATTCGAGGATCGCGAGCTCGCGCTTGCGCAGCGGCAGGTGGCGGCCCGCGAGCGTCGCGACCTGGCCCGAGCGGTCGAGGACGAGGTCCGCGCAGCTCACGATCGGGTCGGGCCGGCCGTGTCCGCGCCGCACCAGGGCCCGCACCCGCGCCTCAAGCTCGGCCGGATCGAAGGGCTTTGCGAGATAGTCGTCCGCCCCGAGGTCGAGCCCGGTGACCCGGTCGGCCACGGCGGCCCGCGCCGTGAGGATCATCACCGGTACCGTGAGGCCCGCCCGCCGGATCTCGCGCAGCACCTCGAAGCCGGAGCGGTCGGGCAGCCCGAGATCGAGCACGACCAGGGCGTAGGCCTCCTGGCGCAGCAGGGGCAGCACGTCGGCGCCGCTCGCTTCGTGATCCACCGCGAAGCCGCTGAGCCGCAGCGACGCGACGACGCCGCGTGCGAGCGCGGCGTCATCCTCCACGATGAGGATCCGCATCGGTCGTCGTCCTCCGCGCCCCGCACCGACCGGCGGCGCCTCGGTGAGCCTAGAACATCCGGCCCCGACGACGATACCGCTCCGCGTGAGAGTTGGGCGTTCCTGCAAGGCGTCGGTCGCACCGGCGGCCGTGCGGGACCACAGGGCCGGGATCGCGCCCTCGAACGGAGCGGCGCCCGGGCGGGACGGCGGGCGAGAACAGGTTTCGCGGCCCATGCAGTCCGTGTCAGGATGATGAAAGCCTGGATGCCTACGGTCACCGGACAGGCGCGCCATGAGACGCGCCGTGCCCGGGAGGATCGTTCCATGAAGATGCGGCTTGCCGCCTCGCTCGCCCTGTTCTGTGCAGCCGTCCCGGCCGCGCTGGCCCAGACCGTGCCGCAGGGCTATCCGGCCTCCTACGCGGAGGTGATCGCGGCCGCCGAGAAGGAAGGCGCGCTCTCGATCTACGCCACCGCCGACGCCTCCGAGGTGTCCGACCTGCTGGCCCAGTTCCGGGCGCTCTACCCGAAGCTGAAGGTCGAGTACGCCGACCAGAACTCGACGGAACTCTACAGCCGCTACGTCGCCGAGGCCGCGGCCGGCAAGACCGCGGACTTCATCTGGTCCTCGGCGATGGATCTTCAGATCAAGCTCGTCAACGACGGCTACGCCCTGACCTACGCCTCGCCCGAGAAGACCGCGCTGCCGGACTGGGCCAAGTGGAAGGACCAAGCCTACGGCACCACGGCCGAGCCCATCGTCTTCGCCTACAACAGCCGTCTGGTGCCCGAGGCCGAGGTGCCGCGCAGCCACGCCGATTTCGCCAAGCTGATCGCCCAGAAGAAGGACGCCTACCGGAGCAAGGTCACGTCCTACGATCCCGAGCGTTCCGGCGTCGGCTTCCTTTACATCACGCAGGACGTCCAGATCAGCCCCCAGACCACCTGGGACACCGTGAAGGCCATGGGTCAGGCGGGGGCCAAGTTCTACACCTCGACCGGCGCGATGATCGAGCGCGTGGTCTCGGGCGAGCACACGCTGGCCTACAACATGATCGGCTCCTACGTGCTCCAGCGCAACCACAAGGATCCGACGCTCGCCTACGTCCTGCCGAAGGACTACACGCAGGTGATGTCGCGCATCGGCTTCGTGTCCGCGAAGGCGAGGAACCCGAACGCCGCCAAGCTCTTCCTCGACTTCCTGCTCTCCCGGGCCGGACAGGTCGAGCTCGCCAAGAAGGCGATGACCTCGGTGCGCACCGACCTGCAGGAGACGCACGGCATCACCAGCCTGCCCGGGGTGGGCGACGTCACGCTGCGGCCGATCCGGGTCGGGCCGGAACTCCTGACCCAGCTCGACCAGATCACGCGACTGCGCTTCATCAAGCAGTGGCAGAAGACGCTCGCGGCGAACTGAGGCCAGAGCCGATGCCCCGCTCCTTCCGCATCGCGGTCGTGCTCGCGACCGCGCTGATGATCCTCGCCCCCGTGGGGCTGGTGGTCTACCAGAGCTTCCTCAGCGGCCCCTTCTTCCAGCCGTCGAGCACCTTCACCACCCAGGCCTACGCGTTCGTCCTCTTCGAGGAGGACGATTTCCGCGAGGCCTTCGTGAACTCCGCCATCATCGCCGCCGGCATGACGGCGATCGCCGTGCCGCTCGGCTGCATCATGGCCTTCCTGCTGGTCCGCACCGACCTGCCGGGGCGCCGCCTCATCGAGCCGCTCGTGCTCGTGCCGATGTTCGTCTCCTCTGTTGTGCTGGCCTTCGGCTTCGTGGTGGCGCTCGGCCCCGTCGGCATCGTCAGCGTCTGGGCGAAGGGGCTGGTCGGCACCATCCCCTGGTACCTCTACTCGAAGACCGCGCTCATCGTGATCGCGGGGCTGACCCACGTGCCCCACGTCTTCCTCTACGCCTCCTCGGCCCTGCGCTCGCTCGGTTCCGACGTGGAGGAGGCCGCCCGCTCGTCGGGCGCCGGCCCCTTCCGGGTCGCGCTGACGGTGAGCCTGCCGATGATCATGCCGAGCATCCTCTACGCGACGGTGCTGGTGTTCTTCCTCGGCTTCGAGCTGTTCGGCCTGCCGCTGGTGCTGGGCGATCCCGAGCGGATCCTGGTGCTCGCCACCTACCTGTACAAGCTCACCAACAAGCTCGGCACGCCCTCCTACGACCTGATGGCCGTGGTGGTGGTCTCGATCATCCTGGTGACGCTGCCGCTGGTCTACACGCAGCGCAAGCTCCTCGCCGCCGCCAACCGCTACGTCGCGGTCAAGGGCAAGGCCAGCGCCCAGCGGCCGCTCGCCATCGGCGCGTGGCGCTGGCCGGCGGTCGGGCTGATCGTGGCCTGGCTCGGCTTCACCGTGGTGATCCCGGTCTCGGCGCTGGTGCTGCGCTCCTTCCTCTCAACCTGGGGCGAGGGCGTCGCGATCTGGCCGAACCTGACGCTCGCCCACTTCCGCGAGCTGATGGGCTACCCGAACCTCGTGCGCGGCATCGTCAACACGCTGCTCATCGCCTCGGTCGGCGGCGCGCTCTCGGTCGGCTTCTACGCGCTCGTCAACCTCGCGCTGCACCGCTGGCGCTCGCGCTGGACGGCGCTGATGGACTACCTCGTGCTGGTGCCGCGCGCCATGCCGGGCCTGATCGCGGGTCTGGCCATGTTCTGGCTGTTCCTGTTCACCCCCGTCCTGCAGCCGTTCCGCCAGACCCTGTTCAGCCTGTGGCTCGCCTACACGCTGGTCTGGCTCGCCTACGGCATGCGTCTGGTGAGCGCCTCGCTCCTCCAGATCGGGCCGGAACTCGAGGAGGCCGGCCGGGTCGTCGGGGCCCGCCCCGCCCAGGTCAGCCGCGACGTCACCCTGCCGCTGATCAAGGCCGGCCTCGTCGGCTCCTGGGTGCTGATCTTCGTGACCTTCGTCCGCGAGTACTCCACGGGCGTCTACCTGCTCAGCCCCGGCACGGAGGTGATCGGCTCGCTCCTCGTCTCCCTCTGGGGCACCGGCGCCGTCGACCTCGTCACCGCGCTCTCCACCGTCAACCTCGTCCTCATCCTCGTCGGCCTCGCGCTGATGTTCGCCCTCGGGAACAAGCGTCATGCCTAAGCTCGCCATCGAAGATCTCCACCTGCGCTACGGCGCGGTCGAAGTCCTGAAGGGCATCGACGCCCAGTTCGAGGAGGGCTCGGTCGTCTGCCTCCTCGGGCGCTCCGGCAGCGGCAAGACCACGCTGCTGCGCTCGATCGCCGGCCTGGAGGAGCCCTACCGGGGCGCCATCCGCATCGACGGCCGCCCGGTCTACGACGCGGGGGCCAAGGTCAACCTGCCCCCGGAGCGGCGCGACCTCGGTTTCGTGTTCCAGTCCTACGCCCTCTGGCCGCACAAGACGGTGTTCGAGAACGTCGCCTACGGCCTGCGCCTGCGCGGCCAGGGCAAGGCCGACATCACCCGGCGGGTTCAGGAATCCCTCGACGGCGTCGGCCTCGGCGCTCTCGGCGCGCGCTACCCCTCGCAGCTCTCGGGCGGCCAGCAGCAGCGCGTCGCCATCGCCCGGGCGCTTGTCTACGAGCCGCCGGTCATCCTCCTCGACGAGCCGCTCTCGAACCTCGACGCGAAGCTGCGGGAGGAAGCCCGGATCTGGATCCGGTCGCTGATCAAGCGGCGCGGCATCACGGCGGTCTTCGTCACGCACGACCAGGCCGAGGCGCTCGCCATCGCCGACCAGGTCGTGCTGCTCGACGGCGGCAAGCTCGTGCAGTCTGGCACGCCGGAGGATCTCTACGAGCGGCCCGCGACGCTGTTCGCCTCCGAGTTCATGGGGACCAACAACACGCTCTCGGTGGGCGTGGCCGAGCGGCGGGACGGCCGGGCGCTGGTCGATCTCGGCG
>NZ_LSIX01000214.1:0-2179 GCF_001556475.1 Methylobacterium sp. CCH5-D2
CCGTGAGGGCGCGCCCGCCGCGATCTCGGGCGCCACGAGGCTGCGGGGCAGCCATGCGACCCCGTGGCCGGCGAGCGCCATGGAGCGCAGGGCCTCGGCCATCGAGTTCTCGTTGGTGTGGACCGGGTAGGTCGCGGGCGCGCCCTCACGGGCCTGGGCGATGGCGGCGAGCCGGCCCAGGAAGGAGCCGCGGGAATATTGCAGCAGCGGCAGGCGGCCCTCCCGGTCCGGGACGAGCCCGGCCGGCGCCGCCACCGCCGCGAGGCTGTCGCGCCCCACCACGAGGCAGGGATGGCGCTCGGGGTCGAGCGGGATCGGGATGCCCGGATGGTGGTAGGTCAGCAGCAGGTCGTAGCCGCCCTCGACCAGCGCCTGGATGCAGATATTGAAGTTCTCCGGCAGCACCCGGCTGCCCATCGGCCCGAGGCCGCCCCGGATCGTGCCGAGCCAGCGCGGCAGAAAGGAGAGGCAGAGCGAGTGCAGCGCCGTGATCGTGACCACGGGCAGGCTCGAGCGCTCGCTGCGGTTGCGGAAGTCGGCCCGGCTGAGGGTGAGGAGACGAACCACCTCCTCGGCGGTCTCGAGGAAGTGGCGCCCGTCCGCCGTGAGCGTGATCGGGTAGGTGCTGCGGTCGAGGAGCGCCGTACCGAGCCAGACCTCGAGGGAGCGGATACGGCGGCTGAAGGCCGATTGCGTCACGTGCCGCGCCTCCGCCGAGCGCGAGAAGCTGCGCGTCTCGGCGAGGCTGAGGAAATCCTCGATCCACTTCAGTTCCATCGCCGGCCGGGTCGCGCCAGAAGGTCGAGGACCTTGGAACGCCAAAAGGGCGGGGGCGGCAAGCGGCCCCGGGCCGTCCGTGTGACAGCGGCGACCTCCGCGACGCGGGCGGATGATCCCAACCGTCCCGAGACGGGCTCGACAGGAGAACCGGGCTGCGGCATCCCTGCCGCATGCTGCGCCGCGCCCTCGTCTGCCTCCTCTTCACCGCCGGTCCGGCGCATGCCGACAGCTGCGACGGCCTCGCCCGGCAGATCGCCCAATCGATCGGCGGCACGGTGGGGCGGCGCTCCGGGCCCAGCATCGACATCCGCGTGCCGGGGGCGATCAAGTTCGACCTGACCTGCCGGGCCGAGCCGATCGTGCAGGCGAGCTCCGCCGAGGCGCAGCCCTCGGGAGCCTTCTTCGACGACCTCGCGGTCGCCTCGCAGATCCTCGTCGGCGAGCCGGCCGCGACCGTGGCCCCGATCATCGCCCGCGCGCACGCCGCCTCGCTCGCCGAGCGGCGCAAATCCTTCATCCAGCAGAACGGCTGGTCGGCGAGCTGCTACACCGACCCGGGCAGCAGCAGCCTGCGCACCCTCTGCTCGGTCGGGCGCATCCCGCCGGGGTGAGACGCGCCGCGCGGGCGCGTCTCGGGCGATCAATAGTCGATCACGTCCTCGAGCGCGTAGTGCTTTACCGTCTTGCGGTTGGCGATGAGCTCGTCGATCGTGGGCTCGCCCTTCATCGCGCGGGCGATGGCGAGCTTGGTCGCCTCGTAGTTGGTGCGGTAGAGGTCCTTGCGATCGACGTTGGGGTCTGCACCGCAGCGCTCGTCGAGCCAGATCATGATGATCATGCAAAGCTCGTCGAGCCCGTCCTTGGGCAGGATACCCTCGATCACGCAATCGATGATCGCGTCGCCGGTGGCCGCCTGCACGACGCCTCCGAGCAGCTCGGCATACTCGGCCGTGTGGATCGTGACCTTCGTGGTCATCATGGTGGCCGGGCGCACGAGCTGGTTGAGGTCGCGCACCACGAACATGCGGGTATGGCCCTGGACCTGCCCCATCATCGAGGCGAAAGCCTGACCCACGGGCCCGCGGACCGAGCCGATCAGCACCTCGGGCATCGCGTCGGTGTACTGCCCCTCGGCGGCGAGCACGGTGGCCTCGCCGGTGCGGAACCAGATCTCGGACATGGTCTTTTCCTTGGCGTTGTTCTTGTAGGTGCATCGCGCGAGGCCGCGCGCCGCGTGCGGGAGAAGCACCGCCGTCGCCGCAGGTCAATCGCCCGGCCCCTGGTCAGGCCCGATTCGATCGGCCATTGAGGCGGAGGTCCTTCGGGGCGGACTCCATCTGGGACGATGCGGATGCGGCAGCCGGGTCAGGATAGCGAGACAGGCGGCTGGAGCCTCGCC
>NZ_LSIX01000215.1:0-212 GCF_001556475.1 Methylobacterium sp. CCH5-D2
GGGCCGCCGGCGCCCTGCCGGTGGTGCTCGGCCCGGTCGAGCGCGTTGGCGACGAGGCGGTCTGCCGCCTCGCCTTCGGCGCGCTGCGGACCCAGGACTACGTCGCGCTCTCCGGGCTGATGTACGGCGACGCCGCGGCCATGCGCCGCTTCCAGATGCGGCGGCGGCGGCACAAGGACCTCTTCACCGGCACGCTGCAATTCGTCTGGTGG
>NZ_LSIX01000216.1:0-1616 GCF_001556475.1 Methylobacterium sp. CCH5-D2
CGGGGCGCTGCCGCAGGCCGGGCAGCAGGGCGTCGAGGGCGGTCACGGGTCGCTCCTGTCGTCCATCAGGCGGTCGATGCGCGCCAGCGCCTCCTGGGCGCGCCCGATCGCGGCGGCCTCGGGCAGCGCACGGGCGCCGGCCGGCACGGGGTCGGGCTTGGCAGAGCCGGCTTGCGCGGGGATGCGGATCTGGGTCGCGGCCGAGAGCGCCTCGTCGAGGAGGCGCCGGTCGGCCTCGCCGAGCTGCGCCCGGTCGATGGTTCGCAGCGCCTCGACGCTCTCGTCGAGGCGCCCGTCCACCACGACGAGCGCGGCGGCGCGGTAGAGCCGGGCCTGGGCGGCGGCGCGGGAATCCGGCCCGGCGAGGCCGGCGGCGCGCTCGGCCGCGAACAGGGCGGTGGTGCGCCGGCCCCCGTCCAGCCCGGCCCGGGCGACGAGCAGGTAGAGGTCGCGCCGGCCCTCCGGCTCGATCTCGTCGAGCATGCGGGCGAGCTGCGCGTCCCGCGCCCCGTCGCTGGCGAAGTCGAGCCGGGTCAGGGCCGCAGCGAAGCGCTGGCGGAAATTGCCCGCGTAGACCGAGCGTCGGAAGCGGCGCAGGTACTGGATCGACAGGGCCTCGAAGCGCTCGGCGTCGCCCCCTTGCGCCACCACGAAGATCTCGCGGCGCAGCGCCCCCTCCTCCACCAGGGTGCCGGGCGCGAGCAGCCGCGCCTGGCCCAGGAGTTCCAGCGCCCGGCGCGGGGCCTCGCGCACGGTGACGGCGGCCTGGGTCAGGGCGAGCTGGCCGGCCAGACCCGGGGGCATCTCGCGGGCGTCGAACCGGGCGAGCAGCGTGCGCGCCTCCCGCTCCCGGCCCTCCACGTAGGCGAGCGCGCCCTGCACCAGCGGCACCTCGGCCTCGCCGAGCTTGGCGCCATCGAGCATCCGCCGCAGCACCGCGGGCCCGCCGCCCGCCAGCGCGAAGGCGACGCCCGCGCGCGCGTTGGCCGGATCGGCCCAGGTCTCGGGCTCCAGGGCGAGGAAGCGGGCCTCGATATGCACCAGGAGCTGGCGCTGGGCGGCGTGGGCCTGGGTCGAGCCGCGGGCGATGCGGTCCTGAAGCAGTTGCAGGGTGCGCACCAGCTCCACCGGCAGCCCGCGCGGCGCGACCGGCAGGGGCTCGATGGGCTTCGGGGGCTCGCCCCCGTGCCCGCCGCCCGCCGCCAGCGCCGGCGCGGCGAGGAGGAGGGCGAGGAGGGCGAGGAGGGCCGCGAGGCGCACCGCCACCCCCCGCGGGCGGAGGCGGACGGTCTTCGAGGCGCCGCTCATTCCGGCTGGCCCCGGAGCAGGATCTCGATGCGGCGGTTCTCGGCGGCCTTCGGGTCGGGGTTGCGGGGCTGGCGGTCGGCGTAGCCCTCGATGCGCTCCAGGCGGCCCTCGTCGAGGCCGGCGCGCACCAGCGCGTAGGAGGCCATCTGGGCGCGGGCCGAGGAGAGGCGCCAGTTGTCGTAGGTCTCCGAGCGGAACGGGCGCCCGTCCGTGTGGCCGCGCACCACGATGCGGCCGGGCCGGGCGTTGAGGATCCTGGCGATCCGCTCCAGCGCGCGCACCACCTTCGGGGCGGGCTCGGCCGAGCC
>NZ_LSIX01000217.1:0-9774 GCF_001556475.1 Methylobacterium sp. CCH5-D2
TTGGGGTGAGGGGTATGACCTGACAGGACTGAGCACGCCATCGACGCGCGTTCAGGCCCCCGCCTCTTTCGGAAGCCTCATACGCCTCACCCTGTCCCTCTCCCTATGGGAGAGGGGACCCGCGCTTCGTTCCGGGACGATGCGCTAGACCGAACCCATCAACCGGAAACGGTATCAGAACATCCACCGGAAGGCGCGCCGGATGCGGGCGCGACCCATCCGGCCGTCGTGCAGGTGGCGGCGGAAGAGCGTCTGCAGGGCGGATGCCGCGAGGTCGTACTCGGCCCCGCATTGCGCGGCGCGCCCCCTGGGCAGGGTGCCGTCGTCCACGAGGTAGCCGAAGGTCCCGCGGTCGGCGCCGTAGGCGAGGCAGAGCAGGTTGTAGAGGCGCTGGGCGGTCAGGCTGTGGTCGTCGGCGAGCGTCTCCCGATCGGGCGTCTCCTCGGCGGCCTGGCTGCGCATGAGCTGGGCTATGCCGTCGATCGCGTGCCGAGCCTGCCCGGGCGGCAGTTCGAGCAGGACGAGGGCCGCGAACTGGTCGGCCGCGTCCTCCTCCCGGCCGAGCACCGGCACGGCGAGGAGATCGTAGAGGGCATGCCCGAGTTCGTGGAGGAAGACCTGCGCCACGGGGCCGAAGATCGCGCCGTGCCGGGGCGCCCCGGACGCGGACGCGCTCCTGGCGGCGGTCTCCCGCACCTCCCGGACATATTCGTAGCAGACCGTGATGGTCCGGTTCTCGGGCGCGTACCACGCATCGGGCTCGCCGCCGCAGGCCGACAGGCGCAGCGTCAGGGCGTAGGGCAGGCGCACCCCCCTGACGATCGTCCGCAGGCCTTCCAGCACGCGGCGCGCCTTGAGGTCACGGTAGATCGCGCGCGTCTCAGCCTGCGCGGGGCGCTGATAGGCGATGCGGATCGCCGCGCCCCCGGGGCGGGCCGCCCAGGCCGGGAGGGCGGCGGCGAGGGCCAAGCCTGCCGCAAGGCCGAGAGCCCACCGCATCCGGCGGCCTCCGGACCCCGGGTCTCAGTGGGACAGGACGCGCACGACCCGGCGCGAATCGAGATCCACCACCACGGCCTTGTCGTCGGGCGAGATGAAGTAGCCGTAGTAGCCCGACGGATCGAGGCTCGGCACCGACTGGTTGCGGAAGAGGCCCATCTCGATCCAGTCCGGGACGGGGCTGCCGATCCCGACCCGGCGGCCGAACCCGTTCGCGGCGGTGTAGCGCGGCCCCACCTCGAACAGGGTCGCCACGGCGACCGGGGTACCTCCGACCTCGATCTCGCCGGTCGTCGGTCCGCGCGGGTTCACCTGCACGACGAGCGGCTGCGCCCGGACCGACAGGCAGCACAGGGCCGCGATCGCGCCGAGGGCGATCCGGGACATGTTCCGAGATCCAGTCGTCATGAGAGCCTCCGACCTGCGGCCTCCGCGTCGGACGGAGACGCGTGGCCTGGAGGAGGATAGGTCCGCTCCGGACGCGCGCTTGATCGAATGCGCCCTCGGCCGGTCCCGCTTCTTTCAGGACGGCCCTTCCGGCGCGAGCCGTCCGGCGCGAGCCGTCCGGCGCGAGCCGTCCGGCTCGCCCGGCCACGGACGACCGCCGGGTCGGGCTCGCCGGATCCCCTAGGCCGGCAGGACCACGACCTTCGTCTTCACCGGGGTCCGCGCGTAGAGGTGGATCATGTCCTGGCTGAGCAATCCGACGCAGCCGCTGGTGATGCCGCTGCCGATCGATTCGGGCTCGCTGCTGGCGTAGATCGTGTAGAGCGTGTAGGCGCCGTTCTGGTAGAGATGCAGCGTGCGGGCGCCGAGCGGGTTGTCGAGGCCGCCCGGCATGCCGCGGGCGTACTTGGCGGCCTCGGGCTGACGCCGGATCATCTCCTTGGGCGGTGTCCAGGTGGCCCATTCGGACTTGCGGCCGACATAGGCGTCGCCGCTCCACAGGAACCCGTCGCGGCCGACGTTGGCGCCGTACCGGGTAGCGGATCCGTCACCCTCGATGCGGTAGACGTAGAAGTTGCGCGGATCGACGACGATCGTCCCCGGCGCTTCCTTCGATTCGTACCGAACCGTCCGGCGATAGTACTTCGGATCGACCTTGCGGACATCGACCGCCGGGATCGGGAACTTCTCGTCCGGCATCGGTCCGTAGATCCGGGTCGCCTCGGCGAGGATCACGCCGTCGGTGGTCGCGCAGCCGCCCAACCCCAAGGCGCCGAGACCGGCGGCCGAGCCGAACAGAAACGAGCGGCGGTCGAGACGCCTCGCCCGAGCCCCGGGCGAGGCGGTCCCGTCCATCGCGCCGACCTCGGCATTCCCGTCATCCGCCATCGTGATCCCGAACGTTCCCCGGCCGGCAGCGCGCGCCGCGGCGCACGCCCGGCGGCCCTGCTGTCAAGCTGAGAGTGCGGCGCCTCGGCGCTCCAGGCAAGTGCGGCACTCGCCGCCGGTCCGCCGGCCGCCCATCCGCACTCGTCCGGGCGCGTCCCGGGCTGCGGGCGCCGTCCGGTCCCGCCGCGGCGGCCCGCCCCTCGGGCCGTGGCCGGCCCCTGTCGGAGGCCGAACCCTTCGGCTGAACCCTGTCCGGAGGACCGTGACCGAAACGGCAGCGCCGGTCGCACGGCACCCTCGCTTATTGCAGTGCACGGCATTTGTGCAGCTGCACATTTTTGCAGTGCAGTAAAAATCGGGTTTGCCGCGCCATTTGGTCGGCTCTATCGATACGTATAGATAGGATTGTCCGACCGATTCTCAGGATGGTGCCATGCTCGACCGCCGCTCCTTTCTGGCCACCTCGTCCTTCGCCCTCGCATCCCTGACGTCGCCGGCCCTGCTGCGAGGCGCGCGGGCCGCGGGTGCCGACCTCGTCGTCGGGGCGCCGCTGCCGATGTCGGGTGCCTTCGCGGCGAACGGGAAGTTCGCCGCGCTCGGCGCGGCCTTCGCCGCCGAGGAGGCCGGCACGGTTCTGGGACGCAAGGTGGTGGCGCGCGACCTCGACACCGAGGGCAAGCCCGCGACCGCGGCCCGGCGGGTGCAGGAGGCGATGGCCGAGGGCGCCCGGCTGTTCGCCGGCGGGATCCTCTCCTCGGAAGCGCTCGTGATGGGCAAGGAGGTGACGAATGGCGGCGGCGTGTTCTTCACCACCGCCGGCGCCGACGAGATCACCGGCAAGGAGTGCAACCGCGGCACCTTCCGCTGGAGCGTGCCCACCCACGGGGCGATCGCCCAGACCGTGCGCCCGCTGATCGAGCGGATGCCGCAGGCCAAGCGCTGGTACACGATCACGCCGCAATACGTCTTCGGCGAGGGGCTGCTCGGCGCCGCCAAGGCGGTCTTCCAGGAGAAGGGCATCGAGCATGTGGGCAACAGCTACCACGCGCTCGCCGAGAAGGAGTTCAGCGGCTACCTGACCAACGCCATCGCGGCCAAGCCCGACGTGCTGCTGATCCTGAGCTTCGGGTCGCAATCCTCCGACACCCTGCGCCAGGCGGTGAGCTTCGGCCTGAAGAAGCGCATGACCATCGTGCTGGCCTGGGCCTCGGGCCTGGAGCAGTTCGAGGCCCTGGGGCCCGACCTGTGCGAGGGCGTCTATTTCGGCGCGCAGTACTGGCACGGCATCGACACACCGTCGAACAAGGCCTTCGTCGCGAAGGTGCGGGCGACGCGCAAGTTCAGCCCGAACTACTCCTTCGCGGGCTCCTACCTGATGACGAAGCTCCTGCTCGACGGCGCCGCGAAGGCCGGATCCGCGGAAGGGCCCGCCGTCACCAAGGCGCTGGAGGGCTTGACCTATGCGGGTCTCACCGGCGACGAGGAGATCCGCGCCGCCGACCATCAGGTCATCAAGAACTATTACCTGCTCAAAGGAAAGCCCAAGTCGCAGATGGCCGACAAGGACGATTTCGTCGAGATCGTCAGCTCCGGCAAGTCGTTCCTCTCGTCCGAGGCCGCCGGCTGCAAGATGAGCTGAGGCGCGCGGCGGATCGGCCCGGCGGCGCGGAGGCTCGCGTGACCTACCTGTTCCAGATCCTCAACGGCATCGGCCTGGGGATGCTCTACTTCCTGCTCGCGGTGGGACTGAGCATCATCTTCGGGCTGCTGCAGTTCGTGAACTTCGCGCACGGCGCCTTCTACATGCTGGGGGCCTACCTCGCCTACACGATGGTCGAGCGGGGGGTGAGCTTCTGGCTCGCCCTGCCGCTCGCCTTCCTGGCCGTCGGCGCGCTCGCCGCCCTGACCGAGGCCGTGCTGCTGCGCCGGATCTACGCCCAGGCGCACACCTTCCACATCCTCGCGACCGTCGGCCTCGCGCTGGCGGTGCAGGAGATCGTGATCATCGTCTGGGGGCCGATCGGCGCGAACCTCGCCCCGCCCGACAGCCTCTCGGGCGTCGTGATCCTGGGCGACTTCATCTACCCCGAGTACCGCCTCTTCGTGATCGCGCTGACCGCGCTGCTGGCCGGAGGATTGTGGTGGCTCCTGGAGGGCACGCGGCTCGGTGCCATCGTGCGCGCCGGCTCGGAATCGCCCGAGACCATGGCGCTCCTCGGCTACGACACGCGGCGCATCAACACCGCCGTGTTCGGGCTCGGGGCCGGGCTCGCGGGCCTCGCCGGGGCGCTCGCCGCGCCGATCCGCGGGGTCGATCCGTTCATGAGCGTCGAGGCGCTCAGCGTCGCCTTCGTGGTCGTGGTGGTCGGCGGCATGGGGAGCTACGCGGGCGCGCTCGCGGCCGGCCTCGCGGTCGGCATCGCCCAGAGCCTGATGGCCACGCTCTGGCCCGAGGGGGCCCGGCTGATGATCTATCTCGGCATGGCGGCGGTCATCGTGACGATGCCGCGCGGATTGTTCGGACGCGCCTGAGGAGACGAGCGATGACCCGCCTCCTCGAACGCCCCATCGTCCATTTCGGGCTCGCCGCGGCGACCGTGCTGGTCCTGCCGCTCGTCCTCCGCTCGGGCACGCTCGCGAGCGAGATCCTGATCTACGGGCTGGCGGCGGCCGCCTGCAACCTGCTCCTCGGCTATACGGGCCTGCTCTCCTTCGGGCAGGGCATCTTCTTCGGGCTGGGCAGCTACGCGGCCGGCCTCATCCTGCTGCGCGCCGGATGGCCCGCCCCGGCGATGCTGCCGGCCGTGGCGCTCGTCGGAGCCGCGACCGCGACCGCGGTCGGCTGGCTCTCGATCCGGCGGCAGGGCGTCTACTTCGTGATGCTGACGCTCGCCTTCTCGCAGCTGTTCTACTTCCTGGCCTACACGCTCGGCGACCTGACCGGCGGCGACAACGGCCTCCTCAACGTGCCGCGCCCCGCGCTCGGCGGGAAGCCGCTCTCGGATCCCTGGGCCTACTACGCCTTCGTCGCCGCGCTCTTCCTCGGGCTGTTCGCCGCGCTCCAGCGGGTGGCGCTCTCGACCTTCGGCCGCACCCTGCTGGCGATCCGGGACAACGAGGCCAGGGCCAGCGCCATCGGCTTCCCGGTCCGCACCTTCAAGGTCGCGGCCTTCGCGATCTCGGGGGCGGTGACGGCGCTCGCGGGCGCCCTGCACGCCATGCTGATCGGCGTCGCCCCGCTATCGAACATCGAGTACCACACCAGCGAGACGCTGCTGATCATGACGATCATCGGCGGGGCCGGAAACCTGTTCGCCTCGGTGCTCGGCGCCGCCTTCTACCTCGTGGCCGGCGACCTCCTCTCGGCGATCTGGCCGCGCTGGCTGCTGCTGCTCGGCGTCCTCCTCGTCGCCGTCGCCCTGTTCATGCAGCGCGGCCTCTGGGGCCTCGTCGAGCGGGCCGCCGCGCTCGTCGCGCGCGAGCCGCCCCCGGAGCCCGCATCCGCGGACGCCACCCTGCCGGAGGAGAGCCGCCCGTGACCGCCGCCTCCAAAGCCGTCGCGTCTGCCATCGAGCCCCCCGTCGAGCCCGCCCTGGCCGCGGACGGGCTCGGCGTGCGCTACGGCAGCTTCGTCGCGCTCAAGGACATCACCCTGCGGGTGCGCCCGAACAGCGTCCACGCGATCATCGGGCCGAACGGGGCGGGCAAGACCACCCTGTTCCACGCCCTCACCGGCCGTGTCCGCGCGGCGAGCGGGCGCATCACGCTCGGGGGCCGCGACATCACCCGCACCCGCGACGACGACCGGGTGCGCCTCGGCCTCGCCCGCTCCTTCCAGGTCACGAGCCTGTTCGCCACCCTGAGCGTGCGCGAGAACCTGCGGCTCGCAGCCCAGGGGCGCACGCCCTGGGCCGCGCTCGCGCCCTGGCGCGCGGTCTCGGAGCGGGACGCCGCCTTCGCCGTCGTGGACGCGCTCCTCGCGCGCCTCGACCTCGCGGGCGTCGCGGGCCGCCCGGCGGGCGAACTCTCGCACGGCCAGCAGCGGCGGCTCGAGGTCGGCATGGCGATGGCGGCCCGGCCCCGGGTGATCCTGCTCGACGAGCCGACCTCCGGCATGGGCACGGACGACATCGGCGCGATGACCGACCTGATCCGCGACCTCGGCCGCGACCACACCGTGCTGTTCATCGAGCACAACATGGGCATCGTGATGAACATCAGCGACACCGTGACGGTGATGCGCGCCGGGCAGGTCCTGGTCGAGGGGCGGCCCGCGGCGGTGCGCGACGACCCGGAGGTGCGCCGGGCCTATCTCGGCAACATGATCACGGGGGACCTGCGATGAGCGCGGGGGCGGCTCTGCGTCTCGACGACGTCCACGGCTTCTACGGCAAGAGCCACATCCTTCAGGGCGTCAGCCTCGAGGTGGGCCCGGGCGAGATCGTCTGCCTGCTCGGCCGCAACGGCGCGGGCAAGACCTCGACCCTGCGCAGCGCCGCCGGCCTCCTGCCGCCGCGGCGGGGCCGCGTGACCTTCGGGGGCGCCGAGATCGCCGGCTGGGCGCCCCACCGCATCGCCCGCGCCGGCCTCGGCCTGGTGCCGGAGAATCGCGGCATCTTCGGCCTCCTCACGGTCGAGGAGAACCTGCGGATCGCCGTGCGGAAGGGCTCGCCCTGGGCGCTCGCCGACGTCTACCGGATCTTCCCGCGCCTGGAGGAGCGGCGCCGCAACGGCGGCGCGCAGCTCTCCGGCGGCGAGCAGCAGATGCTCGCGATCGCCCGCGCGCTCCTCACCGGCCCCAAGCTCCTGATGCTCGACGAGCCCGTCGAGGGCCTCGCCCCGGTCATCGTCGAGGAGATCGTGGCGCAGATTCGCCTGATCCGGGACGCGGGCGTGCCGATCCTGCTGGTCGAGCAGAACCTCGCCGTCTGCATCAGCCTCGCCGACCGGCACTACATCCTCGAACTCGGCCGGATCGCCTACCACGCCAGCGGGCCGGACTTCGCGCGGGACGAGGCGGCGCGCGACCGCTTCCTCGGCGTGAAGGCCCACTGAGCCCTCTGGCCCGCCCACTCTCGGAAGCCGCCATGCGCATCGTGACCGCTCGCCTGAACCACGAGACGAACACCTTCTCGCCGCTGGCGACGCCGCTCGAAGCCTTCCGGCCCCTCTGGGGCGAGGCGGCCCGCGCGGCGGGCACGGGCAGCGCCACGGCGCTCGGCGCCTTCCTGGCCTTCGCGGAGGCGCGCGGCGCCGGGGTGGCGGTTCCGGTCTCGGCCCACGCCAACCCGAGCGGGCCCGTCGCCGACGCCGCCTTCGAGGCCCTGTCCGGCGCGATCGTGGCGGCGGTCTCCGAGGGGTGCGACGCCATCCTGCTCGACCTCCACGGCGCGATGGTGACGGAGAGCCTGGACGACGGCGAGGGCGAGCTCCTCGCCCGGATCCGCGCGGTCGCGCCGGACGTCCCGCTCGGCGTGGCGCTCGACCTCCACGCCAACGTCACGCCCGGCATGGTCGCGGCCGCGGATGTGATCGTCGGCTTCAAGACCTACCCGCACGTGGACATGGCCGAGACCGGGGCGCACGTCGCCCGTCTCGTCGGCCGCATGCTCGACGCGGGTCTGCGCCCGCACCAGGCTTGGTGCCACCCGCCCCAGCTCGCCCACACCCTGCGGATGGACACCCGCGTGCCGGGACCGATGGCCGACCTCGTGGCCGCCGCGCGCGCCGTCGAGGCGCGGCCCGGCATCCTCGCGGCCACGCTGTTCGGGGGCTTCTCCCTCGCCGACCAGCCGGAGGCCGGCGCGTCCTTCGTCGTCGCGGCCGAGAGCGCCGGGCTGGCGCGGGCCGCGGCGGAGGAACTCGGAGCCGCGCTCTGGGCGCGCCGGGCGGACTTCGTCTACGCGGAGGCGCCGCTCGCGGAATCCCTCGCGGCGGCCCGCGCGGCCGCCGAGGGCCCGGGCGAGGGGCCCGTCCTGCTCCTCGACCACGGCGACAACTGCATGTCGGGCGGCACCTGCGACGTGATGGACGTGCTCGCCGGCTGCCTGGAGGCCGGCCTCGACGGGATCGTCGCCGGGCCGATCTGCGATCCCGACTCCGTGGCCGCCCTGTTCCAGGCCGGGACCGGCGCCGCGGCGGAGATCCGGCTCGGCAACAAGGTGGCGCTGCCGGGCTTCCCGCCCCGGGCACCGCTCGCCCTCGCCGGCCGGGTCGCGGCGCTCGGCGACGGCGGCTACGTCGTCACGGGCCCGACCTATACGGGACAGCGCTTCTCGATGGGCCGCGCCGCCGTGCTCGACACCGGCCGGGCGCGTGTGCTGGTCGTGGAGGAGCCGCACGAGCCCTGGGACCGCGCGATCTTCACGCAGAACGGGCTCGATCCGCGGGCGGCGCGGTTCCTCGTCCTGAAGTCGCGCATGTATTGCCGCCCGGTCTTCGAGCCGATCGCCCGGGCGGTGGTCGAGTGCGCCAGCGCCGGGGTCACCAGCTCCGATTACCGCCTCTTCCCCTTCGCCAAGCTGGCGCGCCCGGCCTACCCGCTCGATCCGGACGCAGCCTGGGGGCCGCGGTGAGCCTCGACGACGACGCGGAGGCGGCACCGCTGCGGCGGATCAAGCTCTCCGATCAGATCGCCGAGGATCTGCGCCGACGCATCGCCCGCGAACGGATGGAACCGGGCCAGCGCCTGCCGAACGAGCGCGCGCTGATGCAGCATTACGGCTGTGCCAAGGGGACGATCCGGGAAGCGCTGAAAGCCCTTGAGGTGCAGGGGCTGGTGACGATGCAGCCCGGCCCCAACGGCGGCGCGGAGATCCGGCCGGTCTCGCTCGATGCCGCGGCCCAGCAGCTGCGCCGCTTCCTGCATTTCCGGCAGCTCGACTTCGCCCAGGTCTACGCCGTGCGGCGCAGCCTCGAAGTCGCGCTGGGCGTCAGCATCGTGGGCCGGATCGACGACGAGGTCCTGCGGCAGCTCGCGAGCAACATCGAGGCCTGCCAGGCGGCGGCCGACGCCGGCGATCGCGCCCGCGGTCGCGTGCTGGAGCTGAAGTTCCACGACATCCTGTGCGACGCCAGCGACAACGCGCTCCTCGCCTTCATGTGCCGGTTCCTGAACAGCCTGCTGCGCGACCTCGTGGAGTTCCGCAGCGCCAGCGCGACGGAGCACGAGGCCTTCGGCGCCCACAACATCGACAGCCATCGCCGGCTCGTCGCCGCCTTCCGGGCGGAGGATGCCGGGGCGGTCGAGGCGGTGATGCACGAGCACATGTGCTGCGCCGAGCATTTCATGCGCCGGCTCGACGCCGCCTTCCACCGCGACCTCCTGAGCGGCGAGCGGACCTAGGCCCCGGGACGGGGCGATCGAGGGCGCGTCCGGCAGGCCGGCGTCGGCGGGTCCGGCGGTCGTGGGGGCGCGGGCCCGCGGTCGCGCGCCCCCAC
>NZ_LSIX01000021.1:0-529 GCF_001556475.1 Methylobacterium sp. CCH5-D2
GGGCCGCGATCTCGGCGAGCTTGTCCTGGGGCAGGAGCTCGGCCTTCACGTCGAGGCCGAGCTCGGACGCGACCGCCCCGCCCGTGCGGCGGTTGTCGCCGGTCAGCATCACGCTGTGCACGCCGAGCTTCCGCAGGGCCGCGATGCCGGCGGCCGCGTCGGCGCGGGGCTCGTCCCGGACCGCGATGGCGCCCAGGGCCTCGGCGCCGCGGACGACGATGACCACCGTCTTGCCGCCGGCCTCCAGCTCCGCGACGGCGCGGTCCGCCTCGGGGCCGAGCCGCGCGCTCTCGGCGGCGTGGCGCGGGGAGGCGACGAGCACCGTCTGGCCCATCACCGTGGCCTGCACCGCCCTGCCGGGGATGGCGCGGGCGTCCCGCGTCGGCCGCAGCGGCACCCCGTCCGTGTTCGCCCGGTCGAGGATGGCCCGGGCGATGGGGTGGCTGCTTCCGCTCTCGACCGCGGCGGCCAACCCGAGAAGCGACCGCTCCGACGCGTCCGGGGCGAGGGCCAGGATGTCGGTGACCCG
>NZ_LSIX01000218.1:0-1658 GCF_001556475.1 Methylobacterium sp. CCH5-D2
GGTGCATCCTTCGTGCCGATCCCGTCCCCGCCTGCTCCGGCCGAGGGCGCCCTAGCAGAGCCCGGCACCGCGCAGCACGTCGTGGGCGCGGATGATGTCGCGCAGGCGGTCCTCGAAGGAGCGGTCGCCGCCGTTGGCGTCCGGGTGGAAGCGCTTCACCAGCACCTTGTACTGCGCCTTGATGGCGGTGGCGTCGGCGGTCTCGTCGAGGCCCATCACGTCGAGGGCCTTGGCGACGGTGGCCGAGTGGCGCGGGCGCTGAGGCTCGGCCTTGCGGCGGGCCTCCCCGAGCCCTTCCGCCCGCAGGATGCCCAGCGGATCGACATAGGCCCAGTCGCGCTGCGGCTCCGATTTCGGCTTGGTCGCGCCGGTCTTGTTCACCCCCATCGCCCAGGTCGGCCGGTGCCCGATGATGGCGTCCTTCTGGTAGGCCTGCACCGCGGCGTCGTTCATGCCGTCGAAGTAGTTGTAGGTCGCGTTGTAGGCGCGCACGTGGTCCATGCAGAAGCGCCAGTACTGGCCCTCCGCCTTGCGGCCCTTGGGCGCGCGGTAGAGCCCCGGCCGGCCGCAGCCCGGGGTCTCGCAGACGGGCCCGGTCTCCTTCGCGTCGTCGCAGGAGGGCTTAATCCGGATGCTGTCGAACAGGCGCGAGTTGAGATCCATGACGGGGCGATTATGAGGGGGCGGACCGGAGACACAAGGCCGGCGGGCCTGATGCCGCATGCGGTGGATCGGGGTTGACGGACCGGCCGCCGGCGCCTCCGCCGGGAATCGAGGGTTTTCAGCCGATGGCGACGTTGCGGGACTGGATCGAGGAGACGCTTCGGACGCAGCTGGCGCCGACGCGGCTCGATGTGGTGGACGAGTCCCACCTGCACGCGGGCCATTCCGGATGGCGCGAGGGCGGCGAGACGCATTTCCGCCTCGACGTCGTCTCGGCGGCCTTCGAGGGCAAGAGTCGGGTGGAGCGTCACCGTCTGGTGAACGGGCTGATGGACGAGGCGTTCAAACGTGGGCTCCACGCCCTGGCACTGAAGGCGCGCACGCCCGGCGAGGCGGCCTGACCGGGCACCCGAGCCCCAACGGAGATATGGCGATCGTGGCCCTGGTCTGCACCCCTCAGATCGCCATCGCGGACGATGAGTTGGAGGAGAGCTTCGTGCGCGCCTCCGGCCCCGGCGGACAGAACGTCAACAAGGTCTCCACGGCGGTCCAGCTGCGCTTCGACGCGCGCCGCTCGCGCGCGCTGCCCGACGCGGTGGCGGTGCGGCTGATGCGGCTCGCCGGCCACCGGCTCACCCAGGACGGGGTGATCGTCATCAACGCACAGCGCTTCCGCAGCCAGGAGCGCAACCGCGAGGACGCCCGCGAGCGGCTCGCCGCGCTCGTCGCGGAGGCCGCGGTGCCGCCGACGCCGCGGCGGGCGACCCGGCCGACGCTCGCCTCGAAGAAGCGCCGCCTGGACGCCAAGAACCGCCGCGGCGCGGTCAAGCGCATGCGCGGCGGCCCCGGGGAGGATTGAGGCCGCCGCGCCTCAGGCGAGCGCCTTGGCCTTCGCGACGGGCTTGGAGCTCGGCGCGGCGTCGGGGGCCGGCGAGAAGCCCGAGACCAGCTCGCTGCCGGGCTTGGCGATCGTGAGGACGAGGGCGATGAGGGCG
>NZ_LSIX01000219.1:0-3886 GCF_001556475.1 Methylobacterium sp. CCH5-D2
GGTTCCAGTGGCGATCGAGGAGACGACCCCCGCCATATGCGATCGCCCTGCCCGCGCGGAGACCGCTGCGCGGGTCGATCCCTCCTCCAAGGCTGCTCCAAGGCTCCTTCAAGGCTCCTGCGGGGACCGGCGACGGATCCGGCTCGGGGCGCGCCCGCACGATCCCGGCGACGCCTCGCCCGCGCGGGAGGTCGCGCCCCCTACTCCGCCGGCACCGGCATGCGCGCGTCGCGCGGGGTGAACAGCCCGCCCTCCCCGGGCTGCATCTCGACCCGGCGGTCGTGCAGCGCGTTCAGCGTCGAGCGGTGGCCGATCGAGACGATCGTCGTGCCGGGCAGGCGCTGGCGCAGCATCCGGTAGATCGCGGCCTCGCTCGGCTCGTCGAGCGCCGCGGTGGCCTCGTCGAGGAAGAGCCAGTCGGGCTTGGCGAGCAGGGCGCGGGCGATCGCGACCCGCTGCTGCTCGCCGCCCGACAGGCGCCGGTCCCAGTTGTCCACCTCGTCGAGCCGGTCGGCGAGGTGCGGCAGCTGCGCCGCCGTCAGCGCCTCGCGGATCGCCGCGTCCTCGACCTGATCGACGGTGCTTGGGTAGGCGATGGCGCCCCGGAGCGTCCCCAAGGGCAGGTAGGGCCGCTGCGGCAGGACGAGCGCCGATTGTCCCGCCGGCACGTCGATCCGGCCCCGGCCGAACGGCCAGATGCCGGCGATCGCCCGGAACAGGGTCGATTTGCCCGAGCCCGAGGGGCCGGCGAGCAGCGTCGCCGCGCCCTTGGGCAGGGCGAGCGCGTCGGCCCGCACGATCTCGCGCCCGTCCGGCAGCGCCAGCGTCAGGTCGCCCGCGGTGACCGGACCCTGCGTGGCGTTGCCCTGCTCCAGGCCGTAGCCCGCGGCCGAGAGCGCCTCGGCCTTCGTCATCGCCCGCTTGAAGGATCCGAGGCGGATGGTGTTGGCCCGGTAGGAGGCCAGCGTGATGTAGCTGTTGACGAAGAAGTCGAGCGAGCCCTTCACGTTGCTGAAGGCGTCGGTGGTCTGCTGCAGGGTGCCCAGCGTGATCTTCTTCGAGAAGAAGGACGGCGCCGCCACGATCAGCGGGAAGACCGCGCTCGCCTGCCGGTAGGTGAAGGTGAAGGCGATCAGCTTGATGCGCCGGAAGATGATGTCGACGTAGTTGTCGATCACGGCGTGGAACAGGGTGGCCAGCCGCGAGGACTCGGCGCGCTCGCCGCGCAGCAGCGCGATCTGCTCGGAATAGATGCGGTTGCGGGCGAGCGAGAAGCGGAAGTCGGCTTCGACCTGCTCCTGCCGGAAATTCAGCCCGATCAGGGGCTTGCCGATGACGTGGGTGAGCCACGTGCCGACCACCGCGTAGGCGATCACCAGCCAGACCAGGAAGCCCGGGATCACCGTGTCGGTGAAGGGCAGCACGAAGTCGCGCGAGATCGTCCAGAGGATGACGATGAAGGAGACGAGCTGGGCGGCCTGCGAGAGCAGCCGGATCGACAGGCTCGCGGTCTGCTGGATGAAGGCGTTGACGTCCTGCTGGATGCGCTGGTCGGGGTTGTCGGCGTGCACGTCCGTGAAGGGGATGCGGTAGTGCGTGCCCCGGCCCAGCCAGCGCTCGTAGAGGCTGTGGGTCAGCCACGTGCGCCAGCGGATGTGCAGGGAGGAATCCACGAACAGGTCGAACATGCCGATGGCGATGTTGAGCACCGCGAGCGGGATGAAGATCCAGGTGATCTGGTACCAGAACGCCTCGGCGTTCAGCTCCTGCAGGGTGTTGTACATGTCGCGGTAGAAGAAGTTGAACCGCAGCGTCAGCGCCACGTCCGCGAAGTTCACGAAGATCGAGAGCGCGACGAGGCGCTGGCCGATCTTGCCCTCCGTGCTGCCGAACCAGCGGAACAGGCCGATCTCCTTGGTCGGCGCGTCGCGGTTGGCGAAGTAGGGGTCGGCGATCAGCGTGATGTCGCGAATGGGCTTCCAGTAGGAGATCGCCAGCACGATGCCGCCGAACACCACCGCGCCGGTGGCCGCGAAGGCCGGGGGCAGCAGCGCGGCGATCACCGGCGGCAGCGCGCCCATGGCGGCCAGCGTCTTGGTCCCGGCCAGCAGCAGGTAGCCGATGCCGTAGACCGAGACGAAGATCTTCAGGTAGGCCGAGAGGTTGGCCGAGGCCAGCAGGATGCCCGCCATCGCGAAGCCCGCGAGCGAGACGTAGAGCGGCGGCGAGGGAATCCCCGGCATCGCCAACAGCACCAGGGCGGCCAGTGCGGTGAGCACGGCCTGAATCCCGAGCCCGCTCCTGATTGCGGCCACGCGCGTCTCCCAGATCGTCCCAAGGGTCCGTCCCAGGGCGTCCGGGGCCCCACGGACCACGATCCACCCGTCACCCCGGCCGCCGTCAGCGGCAGTGACGGCGGGTCGTGGCGAGATAGTGGCACCCGGCCCGGGATGTCGCGTGAAACTTTCGCAATGCGCGCCGTTCCCGGCGCGGCCGATCCGCCTACCAGTCCCACTCCTCGAAGCCGGGCTCGCGGCAGCGGTAGCCGACCGGGCATTGGGGATTGTCGCGGGTGGGCAGGAAGCGCAGCTCCGCGATCTCCGAGAAGGCGCAGAAGGAGCGGTCGCGCACGAAGCGCTCCGGCGCCCCCTTGGGCGGGACGAGAACGATGTCGCCCTGCTGCTTCACCAGGGCGATCGCCTCGGGACAGGTCAGGATCCGGGTGGTCGGAGCGGGCGCGCGCGGCTGGACCTTGGCCGGAGCGCCGCCCTGGGCCCTCGCCGGGGCGCCGAGGGTGAAGCCGATGAGGCAGGCGCTGACAAGGCGTCGCATCGTGGAAAACAGGCGCCCCAGCACGCTCGCGAACTCGACGGTGAGGCAAGCATGGCAGTTTCCACAGCCTGCGGGAAGAGGTGGGGTGTCACCCGTCTACCCATACGGGAGATATTCCGCCGTGGCGGCGCCGTAATCGCGCAGTTTATGGATTTCCCGCACGCCGAAGCCGGTTAACATTCCGTTGCCTCGGCGCGCGCCCGCATCGGTATGCTTGCTCTTCGTCCCCTGGGGGGTCCGGTTCTCTGATGACGACGCTCTCGATCCTCGATCTCGACGCGGTGCGGGCCGCCCCCGTGGCCCGCGAGCCCTATGCCTGGACGCTCGGCCAGAACGTGCTGAGGCCCGACGCCATCCCGGCGATCCGCGACGACTTTCCCGACATCGCCAAGCCCGGCTACCTCACGGTGGACGAGGTGGCGCTCAAGGGCCGCTTCAAGGCTCTCATCGACGAACTGGAGAGCGACGACTTCTCGCGCATCCTCGGCGAGAAGTTCGGCATCGACCTCGTCTCCTGCCCGCGGCTCACCACGATCATGCGGCGCAGCCAGCCGAAATACGGCTCGATCCACACGGACGGGCCCTCGAAGGTGCTCACGCTCCTCGTCTACATGAACGACGCCTGGGACGCGCCCGCCGCCGGCCGGCTCCGGGTGCTCTACGACGGGAAGAACTACGCGCCCTTCGCGGTCGAGGTGCCGCCCACGATGGGCACGATGTTCGCGTTCCTGCGGGCGGACAATTCCTGGCACGGGCACGAGCCCTTCGAGGGCGAGCGCCGGGTGGTGCAGGTGGCGTGGCTCAAGGACGCGTCGGAGCTGGAGCGCAAGAAGAAGCGCAACCGGACGGCGCAGTTCCTGAAGGGCATCTTCGGGCGCTGAAGGCCGGGCGGGGGAAGCATGGCCGGGGGACTGGTGATGGTGGCGCGCCCGGAATCCGGGCTGCCGGAGGAGGGCGCGGAGGCGAACCGGCGCGGCCTCGCCTGGCTCGGCGTACCGCTTCTGCTCGCGGCGGGCTGGGGGGCGTTCCTGGCCTACAGCGCGGTCTTCCTCAC
>NZ_LSIX01000220.1:0-1397 GCF_001556475.1 Methylobacterium sp. CCH5-D2
CCCCTCACCCCAACCCTCTCCCTATGGGAGAGGGAGCGCGTCGCGGCTCCCGTGCGAACCGGACGGCGCAGGCCATAGGCGATCGCCCCCTCTGCGCAGGAGGGAGGACGCGGGTACGTCCGCCCGCCTCAGAGCCGCTCCTCGACGAAGCGCTCGGCCTCCGGATCGCTGCCGCGTCCGGTGCGCTGCAGCATCGGCACCACCGCGTCCGCGTCCTGGGCGACGAGGTAGCTCAGCTCCAGCCCGTCGCGGATGAAGCCCTGCTCGCGCATGTGCGCGAACAGGGTCAGGAGCGGGCTCCAGAAATCGGCGATCGAGACCAGCACGATCGGCTTGCGGTGCTGGCCGAGCTGCGACCAGGTCAGCTGCTCGACCAGTTCCTCCAGGGTGCCGATGCCGCCGGGCAGCGCCACGAAGGCGTCCGAGCGCTCGAACATCAGGCGCTTGCGGGTGTGCATGTCGCCCACCACGATCGTCTCCTGGATGTCCTCGAGCATGTGCTCGCGGGCCTGGAGGAAATCCGGGATGATGCCGGTGACGTGGCCGCCGCCCTGCATCACCGCGCGGGCCACCGTGCCCATCAGCCCGACATCGCCGCCGCCGTAGACGAGGCCGATGCCGGCCCGGGCGAGCGCGGTCCCGAGGCGCTCCGCCGCATCGCGAAAAGCCGGGTTCCCGCCGAAGCCGGAGCCGCAATAGACACAGACCGTCTTCACCGGCGCCATCCGGCCTCCTCCGTCACTCGTCCGTGCAAGCCGCCGGATCGGGGCCGATCATCCCGAAGAGCGGGCCAAATCGCTGATGGCACCCGGGAATCCGCCGCGGGCGCGGCGGGGCGGCTTGGTGTCCCGCCCATGTAGAGTATTATGGGTCGGACAGTCGACGGTTTTCGCGGTGCAGCGGGGCCGTTCCAGGAGGCCGTCCCAGGGAGGCTCGAGGCCGAGATGTCCAGCGCGGTCGCACGCAGCCTCGCGCTCGCCGCAGGCGGGCTCGTCACCGGGCTGGTCCTGGTGCTGGCGCTCTTCGGTGCCGACCTGCGGCAGCAATGGTCCCCGTCGCCGCAGGCGGCCCTGCCGCTCGCCGGGCCCGGGGCGCCGGGCGGCGCGCCGGACACCGCCAGGCCGCAGGGCACCCCGGGAAGCGTCCCGGGAAGCGCCCCGGAGGAGGCCGGGCCCGGGCAGCCGGCGGCGGGCGAGCGCGCCGCCGCGGCCCCGCGCTTCGACGTGGTGCGCGTGGAACCCAACGGCGAATCCGTGGTGGCGGGCCGCGCCGCGCCGAACACCACCGTCGAGCTCCTGGTCGACGGCCGGCCCGTCGCCCGCACCAGTGCCGACGCGGAGGGGCAGTTCGCCCTGGTGCCGCCGGCCCTGCCGCGGGGCAGCAGCGAGGTCTCGCTG
>NZ_LSIX01000221.1:0-449 GCF_001556475.1 Methylobacterium sp. CCH5-D2
CGCCGTCTCCCGGCTGCCGGGCGTCGCGGACGTGCGCGTGAACTACGGCAGCCAAGTCCTCGACCTCGCGCTCGATGAGGCTGCGACGCCGAGGACCGAATTGGAGGGGCGTATCGAGCGCCTGGGCTACGGCGTCGCGCTGCTCCCCACGGCCGCGGACTTAGCCATGGCCCAAGCCTCGGGCGGCGCCCCGCCCGCCGGGACCGCGGAGGAGCCTGAGCCGCCGCTCTGGCGGAGCCGGAAGGCGCGGCTGGGCATCCTGATCGGCGCCCTGTTCGCCGCCGGCTTCCTGGTCGAGCGGATCGCGCCGGGCCTGGCGGGCGAGTACGCCTACTGGCCAGGGGCGCTCGTCGGGCTCGCCTATTACGGCCGCCGCGCGGCCGTGGCGGCGTTGGCCGGCACGCCCTTCTCCATCGAGATGCTGATGTCGGTCGCCACCGCGGGGGCGC
>NZ_LSIX01000222.1:0-14804 GCF_001556475.1 Methylobacterium sp. CCH5-D2
CTCCCCGCCCCGGCGGGCCTCGCCGCCGCGATCGACCCGGCCGGGCTCCTCGCCGACATCGACCGCGACCCGGATTTCCGCGCCCGGGCCCGGGCCGCGCTCGCCGAGATCGCCGCGAAGATGCCGGCGACGCTGAGCCCCGAGGAGGCCGACCTCGCCGCCGAGCTCGACGCGCTCTGCGCCGAGGCGGAGGCGCTGGTGCTCGGCCGGCTCGGCGGCCGAAGCTGCTGAGGCACCGATGCGGATCCTCGCCCTCGACCTCGAGCGCTACGGCCCCTTCACCGACCGCACGGTGCGGTTCCGGGAGGACGCGCGGCTGCACGTGGTGCTCGGCGCCAACGAGGCCGGCAAGAGCTCGGCGCTCGCCGCCGTCACCGACCTGCTCTTCGGCATCGAGGAGCGCACCCGCTACGCCTTCCGGCACGACATGCCCGCGCTGCGGCTGGGCGCCGAGATCCGGGCGGCGGACGGGCGCCGCCTACGCTTCCGCCGCCGCAAGGGCCGCAAGAACACCCTGGTGGACGCGGCCGATTCGGGGCTCCCCGACGACAGCCTCGCGCCCTTCCTCGGCGGCCTCTCCCGCGAGGTGTTCTGCCGGGCCTTCGGGCTCGACGCGGCCTCGCTCCGGGCGGGTGCGGCCGAGATGCTCGAGGCCGAGGGCGAGCTCGGCGCCAGCCTGTTCGCGGCGGCCTCCGGCTTGCGCGGATACCGGGCGCTGCAGGGCCGGCTTGAGGAGGAGGCCGCCGGCATCTTCATGCCCCGCGCCGCCCGCGAGCGCACCTTCTACCAGGCGCTCGGCCGCTACGAGGAGGCCCGCAAGGCGATCCGCCAGGGCGAGCTGCGGGCCGGCGACTGGCGCGACCTCAACGAGGAGATCGCGGAGGCTGGCACGCGCCTCGACGCGATCCACGCCGAGCGCCGCCGCATCGCCGGCGCGCAGGCCCGGCTCGCCCGCCTGAAGCGGGTCGCGCCGCTGATCCAGGCGCTCGACGCCGCCGACGAGGCCGCCGCGCGCGACGAGGCGGACCGGCCCGGCCAATGGACGGATGCCTGGATCGACGCGCTCGGCGCCCGCATCGCCGCGGAGCAGGCGGCCCGCGACGGGGCGGTCCGGGCGGCGGAGGTTCTGGACCGGGCCGAGCAGGAACTCGCCGCCCTCCCCCTCGACGAGGGGCTGCTCGCCCGGGCCGAGGCGGTGCTGGAGGCCTTTCGCGGGATCGCCCGCCACGACAAGGACGCCCAGGACCTGCCACGCATCCGGGCCGAGGCGGACGGGCTCGGCCTCGACCTCGCCCGGCTGGCCGCCCGGATCGGCCTGCCCGACGCCGCCGCGCTGAAGAGCCGCCAGCCCTCCGACGCCGCGCGCAGCCGGGTCGAGGGGCTGGTGCGCGAGGGCCGGGCGCTCGCCGCCGAGATCGCGCGCCTGACCCGGGACGCGGCCGGGGCCCGGCCGGGCCCGGAGGCCGCGCCGCCCGAACCCGCGATCGACCCCGCCCCCCTGCGGGCGGATCTGCGCGCCCTCGCCGGCTTGCGGGGCGAGGTCGCCCGCCGGGACGAGATCGACGCGACCGTGCGCCGGGAGGCGGGGCTGCTCTGGCTCCAGGCCGGGCGGCTCAGCCCCCCGGTTCCCGATCTCGCCGCGCTGGCGCAGGTGGCGCTCCCCGCTCCCGAGGCGATCGCCCGCCATCGGCGCGCCTTCGAGGCGCTCGAGCGCCGCCGCGAGCGCGCCCTCGAGCGGCAGGCCGCGACCGCCCAGGCCGCCGCCGCGACGCGGCTGCGCCTGCGGCTCCGGGAGGGCGCCGGCCCCCTGCCCTCGCTGGCCGACCTCGCCCGCCTGCGCGCCGAGCGCGACGCGCTGATCGAGGCGGGCCCGGGTGCCGAGCCGGGGCGGCGCTCGCACGAGGACGCGCGGGAGGCGGTGCGGGAGGCGGTGCGAGAGGCGGTCATGGCGGCCGACCGGGCCGCGGACGACCTCGTGCGCGACGCCGCCCGCGCCGCCGAGCAGGCCGCCGACCGGGTCCGCCTGGAGGCCGAGACGGAGGAGGTCGAGGCCGCCGACCGGGACCTCGCCGCGATCGAGACCGCCCGCGCCGAGGCCGAGGCCGCCTGGCAGGCGGCCTGGTTGCCCGCCGGCCTCGCGGCCGCCCCGCCCGCCGAGATGGCCGCCTGGCTCGGCGAGGTCCAGACGCTCCTCGACGCGCTCGCCGCGGTCGAGACGCAGAGCATCGAGCAGCGCCGTCTCGTCGAGCGCGTCGAGGCCGCCCGCGCGCCGCTGGCGGCGCTCGCGGCGCGGGCCGGGCTCGACCTCCTGCCCGGCCTCGATCCCGGCCTGATTCTGGCCCGGATCGAGGAGCGCGTCGCCGCCCTCGGCGAGGCCTGGGAGCGCGCCCGCGAGGCGGAGGGGCGCGCCCGCGCCGCCGCCGAGCAGGCCGCTCGCCGCGCGGCCGACCTTGCCGAGGCGCGCGCCCGCGAGGCGGTCTGGCGGGAGGCCTGGGGCCGGGCCCTGCCCCTGATCGGCCTCGACGGCGCGGCCGGCCCCGACGAGGCCGACAGCGCTCTGGCCGCCTGGGCCGCGGTGCCGGCGGCCCTGGCCGCCCTGGAACACCAGCAGCGCCGCATCGCGGGCCTGAGCCGCGACATGGAGGCCTACCGGGCGGGGGCCGACGCCCTCGTGGCCGCGCTCGCTCCCGACCTCGTCGGGCTTCCTTCCACGGCCGCCATGAAGGCCCTGCACGGCCGCCTGGGTGAGGCGCAGGAGCGGCGCGCCCGCCGCACCGACCTCGAACGCCGCCGCCGCGAGGCCGCCGAGGCCCTGGCGGCCGCCGAGGCCGCGCGCGGGACGGCGTCGGCCGCGCTCGCCGGGCATCTCGCCGAGGTGCGCGCCGAGTCTCGCGCAGAGACTCGCGCCGAGCATCCGGACGGGCCGGCGGAGGAGCCCGCCGCGCTCCACGCGCGCCTCACGGCGCGGCGGGCGCTGCGCCAGGCGCTGGAGAGCCGCCGGGCCGACCTCGCCCGGGTCTCGGACGGGGTCGCCGAGGCGGAACTGCGTGCCGACCTCGCCGGCACCTCGCCCGACGCGATCGAGGCGGCGCTGCGCGGTCTCGCCCTGGAGGAGGAGGCGCTCGACCAGCGCGGCAAGGCGGCCTTCGCCGACCGCGACCGGGCCGAGCGCCGCCGCGAGGAGCTAGCGGGCGGCACCGGCGCCGAGCTGGCGCTCGCCCAGCGCAAGGCCGCGGAGGCGGAACTCGCCGGCGAGGCCCGGCGCTGGGCGGTGCTGCGGCTCGCGGGCCTCCTCATCGGCACCGCGATCGGCCGCCAGCGCGCCGGCCAGCAGGACCCCTTGCTGACCCGCGCCGGCGCCCTGTTCTCGGGATTGACCGGCGGCGCCTTCGCGGGGCTCGCGCAGGACTACGACGCGGGCGACGAGCCGCGGCTGACCGGCCGGCGCGCCTCCGGCGAGCTGGTGCCGGTGGACGGCCTGAGCGAGGGCACGCGCGACCAGCTCTACCTCGCCCTGCGACTGGCCTATCTGGAGGATTACGCGGCCCGCGCGGAGCCGGCGCCCTTCGTGGGCGACGACCTCTTCCTCACCTTCGACGACGCCCGCACCGCGCACGGCCTGGAGGCGCTCGCGGCGATCGGGGCTCGGGTGCAGCCGATCCTGTTCACGCACCACCGCCACGTCGCCGACCTCGCCCGCAGCCGGCTCGGGGCGGCGGTCGACGTGCTGGAGCTGTGACCCCGTCGGGGATCCCCAGGGGCCTCAGGCCCTTGGGCGGGGTCCCGGGGCGGCGCCCCGGGTTGCGATCCCGGGCCCCGGCAGGGCCGGGGCCAGGGATCGACAGCAGGGCCAAGATCCAACCCCTTGCCTGCACCCGCCAAAGGTCTCGACCTTTGGGATCCGGGACTGGCTGCCTAACCCAGGTACCGCGCCTCGATGTGGGCCCGGAACGCCGCGGTGCCGAGCGGGCGCCCGGTCGCCTCGGTGAGGATCGTGTCCGTGTCGGCGAGGCTCGCCCGGGCGTGGACGTTGGCCCGCAGCCAGTCCCGCAGCGGCGCGAAATCGCCCCGGGCCAGCCCCGGCAGCAGGTCGGGCGCCGCCGCTCTGGCCGCCCCGAAGAGCTGAGCGGCCGCGAGCGCGCCCAGCGTGTAGGTCGGGAAATAGCCCCAGGCGCCGCCCGGCCAGTGGATGTCCTGCAGGCAGCCGAGCCGGTCGTTCGGCACGTCGAGCCCCAGAAGCGCCCGCACGCGCTCGTTGAAGGCGCCCGGCAGGTCGGCGACCGCGAGGTCGCCCGCGATCAGCGCCGTCTCCAGCTCGTAGCGGAGCAGGATGTGGGCCGGGTAGGTCGCCTCGTCCGCGTCCACCCGGATGAACCCCGGCTCGACGCGGGTGGCGAGGCGGTGCAGGTTCTGCGCCTCCCAGGCCGGGCCCGAGCGCCCGAAGGCCTCCCGCAGGAGCGGCGCGAGGTAGTGGAAGAACGCCTCGGAGCGGCAGGCCTGCATCTCGACGATCAGGCTCTGGCTCTCGTGCAGCGTCATGCCGCGCGCCTCGCCCGCGGGCTGGCGGCGCCACGCGGTGGGCCGGCCCTGCTCGTAGAGGGCGTGGCCGGTCTCGTGCAGCACGCCCATCAGGGCGCGGGCGTAGTCGGCGTCGTCGTACCGGGTGGTGATGCGCACGTCGTCGGTGGCGCCGCCGCAGAACGGGTGCAGGCTGATGTCGAGCCGCCCGCGGGCGAAGTCGAAGCCGAGCGCCTCCATCAGCCGGAGCCCGACCGCGCGCTGCGTCTCGACCGGGAAGGGGCCCTCCGTCGGGACGGGGTGCGGGCCCGCCGCCTGCCGCTCGCGGATCGCCGCGATCGTGCCGGGCAGCCACGCCCGCAGCTCGGCGAAGAGCGGGTCGATGGTCGCGCGGCGCAGGCCCGGATCGTAGCCGTCGAGGAGCGCGTCGTAGGGCGCGAGGCCGAGCGCCGCGCCCTTGGCGGCGCCGATCTCCCGCTGCAGGCGCAGCACCTCGGCGAGTTCGGGCGCGAGCCGGGCGAAGTCCGAATCCGCGCGGGCGGAGCGCCAGGTCATCTCGCAGCGCGAGACCGCGCGGGAACTCGCCTCCACCAGATCCTGCGGCACCGCCGCGGCGTGGCGGTGGGCGCGCTCCATCTCGGCGAGGTTCGTGCGCTGCTCCGGCCCCAGCGCCTCCGCGCCGGCCTCGGCCAGACGGTCGGCGACCTGCGGCCCGGTCAGGATCTCGTGCGCGAGCCCGTGCAGCACCGCGATCTGGTCGGCGCGCCCCGCCGCTGCGCCGTCCGGCATCTGGGTCTGAGAATCCCACCCGAGGATGCCGGACGCGCCGCTCAGCGCCGAGAGGCGGGCGAAGGTGCGTTCCAGGGCGGCGTAGGCCGGCGCATCGAGGGGCATCGTCACGTCTCCGGTTCGGGTCCGGCGGCTTAGCATCGCCCGTGCCGTCCCGACCACCCGAGGGCGAACCTGCACTCTTGTGCATGGACACGCATATCGAGCCGAACTAAACGTACGATTGCGCACGACAGGTCACGCGGATCGGGCCCCGGCCGATGAACAGGATCGACCCCGGCATCGGAATTCACCGCCGCTACCTCCACGACGAGGTCGCCGAGCGGATGCGGGCACTGATCCAGTCCGGCGAGATGGAGCCGCTGGCGCGCATCAACGAGGGCGAACTGACCGAGCGCTTCGGCATCTCGCGCACGCCCCTGCGCGAGGCGATCAAGATCCTGGCGACCGAGGGGCTGCTCGAACTGCTGCCGAACCGGGGCGCCCGGGTGGCGAGCATCTCCCAGCGCGAGATCGAGGAGATGCTGGAGGTGATCGCGGGGCTCGAGGCGACCGCGGCCGACCTCGCCTGCGCCGCCGCCACCGAGGACGAGATCGCGGCGATCGAGGACGACCACCGCCAGATGGTCGAGGCGTGGCGGGCGGGCGACGCGGCGCGCTACTACCCGCTCAACCGGCGCATCCACGAGGCGATCATGTCGGCCGCCCGGAACGCCGTCCTCACCTCGATCTACCTCGGTCTGTCGGGCCGCATCCAGCGCTCGCGCTACTCCGTCCACCAGACGGAGGCGGAGTGGGCCCGCGCGGTTGAGGAGCACGCCCGCATGGTCGTCCTGCTGCGCGCCCGGGACGGCGCCGGCCTCTCGGCGCTGATGCGCGCGCATATCCGCGGCAAGAAGGCCGTGCTCGCCGCCCGCGTCGGCGCGGAGGCGGCGGCCGGCTGAGCCGCTCGGGGCGCCTCAGCGCCCGGTCCAGACCGGCGGGCGCTTGGCCAGGAACGCCTCCATTCCCTCGCGGAAATCGGCGCTGAGATAGCAGGAGAGGATCAGGTCGTCGTCCGGATCCGCGGCGTCCTCCGCCAGCCGGCGCAGGCCCTCCTTGGTGGCCCGGAGGGTGAGCGGCGCATGGCCGGCGACGAGCCCGGCGAGGGCGTCGGTGCGGTCCCGCAGGGCCTGGGCGTCCGCCACCACCTCGCCGACGAGACCGATGGCCAGAGCCTCCTCGGCGCCCAGGAGCCGGGCGGTGAAGATCATGTCCTTCACCCGGGCCGGGCCGACGAGGTTCGCGAGGCGCCCGAGATTGGCCACCGACAGGCAGTTGCCGAGCGTGCGGGCGATCGGGAAGCCCAGGCGCGCGTCCGCGGTGGCGACGCGCAGGTCGCAGGCCGCAGCGATCGCTGCGCCGCCGCCTGTGCAGGCGCCCGCGATCGACGCGATCGTCGGCACCCGCAGCCGCTCCAGGGTTCCCAGCACCTTGTCCATGAAGCGCTCGTAGGCGAGCGCGTCGTCGGCGGTGCGGACCTCGCGGAACTGGGCGATGTCGGTGCCGGCCGCGAAGGCCCGGTCCCCGGCGCCCGTGATCACCAGCACCTTCGCGGCCGGGTCGGCGGCGATCCGCTCGCACAGGGTGACGAGGCCCTCGTACATCGCGAAGGTCAGCGCGTTGCGGGCCTGGGGCCGGTTCAGCACGATCCGGGCGATGCCGGCCTCGTCCTGCGAGAACAGGAGTTCGTCGGTGGGCTGGTCGGTCATCGGCGGCTCGGGTCGGCGTGTCCTGAGCCCCGGTCTGGCCCGGGCGGGCCGGCCGATCAAGCCGCCCGAACGGGAACGGGGGCCCGCAAGGCTCCCGTCCGCGCGCGGCGCCTGCCCTCAGGCGGTGGCGGGCTTCAGAGCGCCCGGGGCCTCGGCACGGGCACCGGCCTCCAGCACCTTGCCGCGCGGGCCGACCCAGGCGCCCACCCATTTGCGCTGCCAGACGAACAGGCAGCCCAGCACCACCAGCGTGAAGGCCGCGTAGCCGACGAAGCCCGGCGCGAAGCCGCCCGTGTACTGCTTCGAGAGGCCCATCACATTCGGCAGGATGGCGCCGCCGAGCGCGCCCACCTCGCCGATCATCGAGCCCGCGACCGCGGTGTTGTTCGGCCAGCGCAGCGGCACGAGCTGGAACAGGGCGCCGTTGCCGGCCCCGAGCGCGGCGAAGCAGAGCATGAACAGGATCGTGGTGAGCGCCAGCGACGGCGCGGCGGTGAGCGCCAGGAACGAGCCGATCGCGGCCATCAGCACCACGGTCAGCACCAGGATCCCGCCCATCCGGTCGGCGAAGTAGCCGCCGAGGATGCGGATGCCGGAGCCCATCAGCGCCGCCAGCATGGTGAGGCGCCCGGCCTCGACCTTCGTGACGCCGAAGCTCTCGTAGAAGAAGGTCGGCAGGAAGTTCGACAGGCCGATGAAGCCCCCGAAGGTGATGATGTAGATCAGCGAGAAGGCCCAGCCGTCCTTGGTGAACAGGCAGGAGACGTGCTCGCGGAAGGTCTGCCGATGGTTGTCCGGCGGCTCCTTGGCGAGCCCGATCATCACGGCGATCGGGAGGAGCATCACGGCGCCCGCGAAGCCGTAGACCGTCTGCCAGCCGTAGGCCTGGGCGAGCGGGGGCGCGAACAGCACGGCGAGCACCGTGCCCGAGTTGCCGGCGCCCGCGATGCCCATGGCGAGCCCCTTGTGCTCGGGCGGGAACCAGCCGGATCCGAGCGAGAGCGCCACGCCGAACGAGGCGCCCGCGATGCCGAGCAGCACGCCCATCGCCAGCACGTCGTTGTAGCTCGCCACGAAGAAGAAGCCGTAGATCATCGCCAGCACGATGACGCCCATCTCGGTGAGGGCGGCGTTCTTGCGGCCGATATACTGGGCGAGCACGCCCAGCGGGAAGCGCATGATCGCGCCCGCCAGGATCGGCAGCGAGATCATGAAGCCGGTCTGGGCCGGGGTGAGGCCGTAGGTCTCGGTGATGAACGGGCCCATCGCCCCGTTCAGCACCCAGATCGCGAAGCAGAAATCGAAGTACAGGAACGCGGCGAAGAGCGTCGGGGGGTGTCCCGACTTCATCACGGTCTTGAAGCTGGCCATCTGCGGGTGCTCGTCGAGTTCGCGGTGCGTCGCCCCGGGGGGGCGACCGCACGTGCCGGAGGGGCCGGACTCACACCGTCCGCTTGTCGGGGCGTCGTTGCCCCGGGGCGCCGCGCTGTCGCGGCTGAAGCGACCATTGCAGCAAGCGTGCCAACCCGCGGGCCGCCCTGCCCTGCCCTGTCCTGCCCTGTCCTGCCGCCGGCCCGGGGCGTGCGGCCTGGGAATAATGCCTCAGGTGCGGGCAGCGCGGGCTCCGACAGGGCGGGAGATGGCGCGGACCTGCGCAGCTCACGCGGCCGTGAAGGACCTGTTGCGCGAAATCGACGGCGGGCCGCGCAGGGCTGACCCGCGCCGCCGTACAGGTTTCAGACGAGCCTTGACTTTGCTAGAGCTTGACCGGACGACCTTGGCCGTTCCGGGGGCAGCCGGCGCAAGGTCGCGCCGTGGCCCGCACGCGCTGTGCCGGGCACCATCAGGGACGTCCTACGCTCAAGCCATGTCGGATCTCAAGACCGGCCTCTCGCGCCGCCTCCTGCTCGCCGGATCGGCGGCGGCCCTCTCCCTCGGCGGGCCTCTGCCCGCCCTCGCCCAGCGCGTCGGCCTCGTGCCGGGGGGCAGCGGTGGCTACGACGACGACCTGCTCTACCAGGACCAGAACGGCGCCTTCTACCGCCGCCGCAACGGCCGCTACGAGCCCTATACGGGCCGGGTCGAGTTCGGCCGTCCCGTGCTCGGCGACGAGGGGGCGGTGCCCGGTCGCGGGCCCGTGGCGGAGCCCGGTCCGGGGCCTGCCCCGCAGCCCGGCCAGCCGCCCGCGCAGCGCAGCGTGGTCGAGCGCCCGGTCGATGACGGGCCGATTGACTACGCCCGCGCCTACGCGGCGATCACCGACGACGCCTTCCCGATCGCGGCCTTCAACTACAAGAAGATGAGCCCGGCCTTCCTGCGCCAGGAGATCGCCTATTCGGGTCCCCATGAGCCGGGCACGATCGTTGTCGATCCGCGCGCCCGGCACCTCACGCTGGTGCAGACGGGCGGGCGCGCCCGCCGCTACGGCGTCGGCGTGGGCAAGCAGGGCTTCTCGTGGTCGGGCATCGCCACGGTGAACTCCAAGCAGGCCTGGCCGGACTGGTACCCGCCCAAGGAGATGATCGCGCGCCGGCCCGACCTCGCCGCGCAGATCGACAAGCTCCAGAGCGGCCTCGGCGTCGCGGGCGGTACCCGCAACCCGCTCGGCGCGCGCGCCCTCTACCTCTGGCAGAACAACAAGGACACGCTCTACCGCATCCACGGCACGCTGGAGCCCTACTCGATCGGCCAGTCGGTCTCCTCGGGCTGCATCCGGATGATCAACCAGGACGCGATCGACCTCTACGGCCGGGTCCCGGTCGGCGCGAAGGTCGTCGTGCTGGGCTGAGCGCCGTCCCGGGGCCTCACGCGGAGGCGAGTGCGGGAGGGGTTCGGTTGGCGGATGTCGATGCCCTGCTGGGGACCATCGAGGCGATCGACGGGCGCGTGATCGCGGGCTGGGCCTGCATGCGCCGCCCGGACGGCAGCGAGCGCCCGGCGATCCTCGAGGTGCGGGCCGACGACGTGCTGGTCTTCCGCTTCGTCGCCGGCGCGGTCCGGGAGGACGTGCGGGCGCGCGGCGCCTGCGGCATCCTGCGGACCGGCTTCCGGCTGGACCACGGTTTCCCCGTCGGCACGAAGATCGCCCTGCACAGCGCCGAGACCGGCGCCCCTTTGGGGACGGCGCGCTACGTGGCGCCGTCCCGGCCGCCGCGGATCGGGCTGATCGCGCCCGCGCGCGACGAGGCGCCCTACCTGCTGGAATGGCTCGCCTACCACCGCACCCGCGGGATCGCGCGCTTCTTCATCGCCGACAACGGCGGTGCGGACGCCACCTCGGACCTGCTGCGCCGGCTCGACCGGGCCGGAATCGTCACCCGCTACGACTATCTCGGCCGCAGCTACTTCCAGACGGCGTTCTACGCCGAGACGGTGGCGCGGCCGGAGGTGCGGGAGACCTGCGACCTGCTGGCGGCGCTCGACTGCGACGAGTTCCTGGTCCCGACCAACGGGCGCCCGATCCCCGAGACGCTGGGGGAGCTCTGCGCCGACGGCGCGGTCAGCGCGCTGGCGCTGAACTGGGCGAATTACGGCAGCGCGGGCCGCGCGGAGCACGATTCCGGGCGCCTCGTGATCGAGCAGTACGACCGGCGGGCGGTCGAGCTGAACCCGCTCAACAACCACATCAAGTCGGTCTTCCGGCCCGAGCGCTTCCGTGGCTTCGGCGTCAACGTGCACGCGATCGACATGGATTACGGGCTCTATCGCGCGGCGTCCGGCGCCGCGGCCGAGTGGGACGTCGCCTACGCGGCGCGCGGGATCACGCGGGTGCCGGACTGGACCAACCTGCGGGTCAACCACTACTCGACCAAGAGCCGGAGCGCCTTCGTCAGGCGCAAGCTCCAGGGGCCCGCCGCCGACCGGGCCACCAGCGAGGCGTTGCGCCGGCACGCCGACTACTTCGCCCTGCACGACACGAACGACGTGCAGGACCCGGTCGATCCGGCCGTGATCGCCGAGACCCGGGCGGAGATCGCCCGGATCGAGGCGCTGATCGCCGAGGCCTGATGCCGCCGACGCCCCTCCTCGCCGCCGCGGCCGGCCTCCTGCTCCTGGCCGGCGCGATCCTGTACGCGGGCCTCCGCATCGGGGCCGGGCGGCGCGGCGCCTTGGCCGTGCCGGAGGGCGCGCCGGTCGCCGCGCGCCGGCTCGTCGGCGCGTGGCAGGGCCGGCAGGGCTACGCCTTCGCCCTCGCGATCTCGAACGCCGCGGCCGCCGACGTCCTGATCGACGGCGTGGACGTGCTGGCGCCCGGCGGCGCGCGGCTCAGCGTCCAGCCGGACGACGGCGATCGCTGGACGCGGGCCGGGCGCCGCCACGCGGTGCGCTGGCGCGCGCTCGCGGGGCGGGACACCGTGGTCCAGTGCCGGCTCCACCTGCCGGCTTCCGCGCAGCGGGCGGGAGCGCGGGTGCGGCTCGAGCTCAGGTGCGCCCTGGACGAGCCCGGCGGCCGGCGCATCCGCGTGCCGCTGACGGTGGAGGTTTGATACCGTTTCCGGTCGATCGGTGCGGTCTGACGCATCGCCTCAGGACGAAGCGCGGGCCCCCTCTCCCTATGGGAGAGGGGGCATGGCGCGGTTCACCGCGCGCGGCCGAACCGATCGACCGGAAACGGTATGAGGCGGCTTCGGGCCCGGGCAGTCCGCGCCGCTCTCCCTCCCCCGGCCGAAGAGGGGGAGCATCCGCGCCAGACGAAGCGATCCCCGTAACCGGACGGAACCCGCGGGCCTAGGCCCCCGCGTCCAGGCGCCGCCGCTCGCCGCGGATGCGGCGGATCGTGCCGGTGGCGGAGCGGTAGACCACGGTCTCGGTCTCGATCACGTTCGGGCGGAAGCGTACCCCGCGCAGCAGCGATCCGTCGGTGACGCCGGTCGCCGCCACGATCACGTCGCCGCGCGCCAGCTCCGTCAGGTCGTAGATCCGGTTCGGTTCGGTGATGCCCATGCCCTCGGCCCGGCGCCGCTTCTCGGCGGAGTCGAGGATCAGCCGGCCCTGCATCTGGCCGCCGGTGCAGCGGAGCGCGGCCGCCGCGATCACGCCCTCGGGGGCGGCCCCCGTGCCCAGATAGATGTCGACCCCGGTCTCCTCCGGGCTCGTGGTGAAGATGATGCCGGCGATGTCGCCGTCCGAGATCAGGCGCACGCCCGCCCCCGTGTCGCGGATCTCGGCGACGAGGCCGGCATGGCGCGGCCGGTCGAGCACGAGCGCGGTGATCTGGTGGGGGCGCACGCCCTTGGCGCGGGCCAGCGCCAGGATGTTGTCGGTCGGGCTCGCGTCGAGATCGATCACGCCCGCCGGATAGCCGGGGCCGACCGCGATCTTCTGCATGTAGACGTCGGGTGCGGCGAGCAGGGCGCCGCGCTCGGCGATCGCCATCACCGCGATGGCGCCGGGCATGTCCTTGGCGCAGAGGGTGGTGCCTTCCAGCGGATCGACCGCGATGTCGACCTCCAGCCCGCCGCGGCCGAGCCGCTCGCCGATGTAGAGCATCGGCGCCTCGTCGCGCTCGCCCTCGCCGATCACCACGCGGCCGTCCACCGGCAGGGTGTTCAGCTCCTCGCGCATCGCATCGACGGCGGCCTGATCGGCGGCCTTCTCGTTGCCCTGTCCCCGCAGCCGCGCCGCGGCGATCGCCGCCCGCTCGGTCACGCGGGCGAGTTCCAGGCCGAGGATGCGCATCGCGACGTTGCGCGAGCCCTCGTGCGGCGCCTCAGACATGGTTCCTGCCCTCGCGTCCCGGCCCGGATGTTTCCGGTGCCGTCCCCCGGCGCGGCGCGTGCCGCGCGGGAGCTTCCTCTGCCCGACCGCATAGCACGGACGCGGCGGATCGGTCTCCGCCCAACCCGGCCGGAGCGCGCGGGTTTCCCCTACAACTCCAGATTAACGAATCATTCCCGCTCGATCCGGATCAGCTGAGGCGACTCGGCGAGCAGGCCGTCCGCCGCGATGGCGTCGAGGGCGGCGCGGATGTTCCCCTCCGTGGCCGCGTAGGTGATCAGCACCAGCGGCACCGGCTGGCCGGAGCGCCCGCGCGGGTCGTTGACCGCCGCGTTCTCGCTGCGGCGCTGCAGGATGCTCTCGATCGAGATCTCGCGCTCGGCCATGCGGGTGGCCACGCCCGCGGCGACGCCCGGGCGGTCGTGCACGGTGAGCCGGATGTAGTAGCCGCCCTCGTGGCGCTGCATCTCGACCCGCTCGGCCGGGCGCAAGGCGGCGCTCGGTCGGCCGAAGGTCGGGCGCACGCGGCCGGCCGCCATGTTCGCGGCAACGTCGGCGATGTCGGCGACGACCGCGGACGCGGTGGCCTCGCCGCCCGCGCCCGGGCCGATCAGGGTGAGTTCGCCCACCGCGTCGGCATCGACCGTGACGGCGTTCGTCACGCCCATCACCTGGGCGATGGCGGAGGATTTCGGCACCATGGTCGGGTGCACCCGCTGCTCGATGCCGGCCGCGGTCGCCTGGGCGACGCCGAGCAGCTTGATCCGGTAGCCGAGCTCGTCGGCCATGCGCAGATCGAGCGGCTGCACCCGCGAGATGCCCTCGACCGAGACGCCCTCGGCGTCCACGACGGTGCCGAAGGCGAGGCTCGTGAGGATGGCGAGCTTGTGGGCGGTGTCGAAGCCCTCGACGTCGAAGGTCGGGTCGGCCTCGGCGTAGCCCAGCGCCTGCGCGTCCTTGAGGCAGGCCTCGAAGGTCAGGCCCTCGCGCTCCATGCGCGAGAGGATGTAGTTGCAGGTGCCGTTGAGGATCCCGTAGACGCGGCTCACCGCGTTGCCGGGCAGACCCTCGCGGAGCGCCTTCACCACGGGAATGCCGCCCGCGACCGAGGCCTCGAAGGCCAGCGCCACGCCCGCCGCCTCGGCGGCCTTCGCGAGCGCCGCGCCGTGATGGGCGAGCAGCGCCTTGTTGGCGGTGACCACGTGCTTGCCCGAGGCGAGCGCCGCCTCGACGGTGGCCTTGGCCGGCCCCTCCGAGCCGCCGATCAGCTCGACCACGCAATCGACCGCGCCCGAGCGGGCGAGCGCCACCGGATCGTCGAACCACTGGATGCCGGAGAGGTCGAGCCCGCGGTCGCGGTTCCGGTCGCGCGAGGAGACGGCGGTGATGCGGATCTCCCGGCCGGTCGCGGCGAAGAGCGCGTCGGCGCGGCGCGCGATCATGCGGACGACGGAGGCACCCACGGTGCCGAGGCCGGCGACGCCGAGGCGGAGGCTGTGTGTCATGGTTCCTATCCGGGCCCGGCAAGCGGCGGAGCGCGGACGCGCCCCGGCGGGCGCGGCACTCATGCAACGATTTGTCCGCACCCGCAAGAAACCCGCAAGAAACCCGCAAAGGACCTGCGAGCCCGCGGTGCGCCGTCAGTCCGGCACGCGCTGCCGGTAGCGGATGGCCGTCGTGATCAGCCCGTAGAGGACGCCCGCGTTGAAGAGGTGCCAGAGCCAGTGCGTGCCGACGGGAATCGTCCCGCAGGCCGCCCGGTCGAGGGTGCGCGCCGCGAGCGAGAGGCCGAACAGGGCGGCGATTCCGAGGAGCGCCAGACCCGCCGCGCGGCGGGCCGCGGCCCGATGGCAGGTCTGGCCGGCGACGAGCGGCGCCGCGACGCCGCCGAGCGCCAGGAAGGCCGGCAGGTAGGCGATCGAGCCGTTGGTCAGCGCCTCGACGTCGCGGCCGGTGAGCGCGTCGAGCGCCGGGACGAGGCCGAACGAGACGATGAGGAAGCCGAGCGTGGCGCCGCCCGCCGCAAGC